>CAZIRH010000171.1:0-9370 GCA_964541065.1 uncultured Solibacteraceae bacterium | reverse complement strand
GTGCCCGCTCGGCCGTACAAGCCGAGAGACAAAGCCAAAGTCGAAAACGCCGTGCAAGTCGCCCAGCGCTGGATCGTGGCGGCGCTGCGCCATCACAAGTTCTTCTCGCTGGAAGATCTGAATCAAGCCATTCGCGAGTTGCTCACCAAGCTGAATCACCGGCCCTTCCGCAAGCGCGACGGGAGCCGGGCCACGGTGTTCGAGGCTCTGGACAGGCCTGCTTTGAAGCCACTACCCACCGAACCGTTCGACCTGAGCGAGTGGGCACGCGCCCGCGTGAACATCGACTGCCACGTCACTTTCGACGCGAACCTCTACAGCGTGCCCTACAACCTGGTGCACGAGCTGGTCGAGATCCGCTCGACGCCAACCACGGTCGAGATCCTGCACAAAGGTACACGCGTGGCTTCCCACCTGCGCCATCGAGGCCGCGGACAATCTGTCACCAACGACGAGCATCGCCCCAAGAGCCACCGCGCGCATCTGGAATGGACGCCTTCGCGCATGGTGCATTGGGCCCAAACGATTGGTCCGCACACGGCGCAGCTGTTTGAGCGGATCATGAGCGACAAACCACATCCCGAGATGGGCTATCGCGGCTGCCTCGGCATCATCCGGCTGGCTGGGAAGTACTCCGCGCAACGCGTGGAAGCGGCGGCGGAACGCGCGTTGCCTACCGGCGCCTGCCGCTACAAGAGTGTCGAATCGATCTTGAAGAACTTGCTCGACCAGGTGCCACTGGCGCCGTCGTTGCCTCCACCGTCCTCCACGCCACCGCACGACAACATCCGTGGATCGGAATACTTCGAATAGGAGCGCCACATGCTACAGGAACCAATGATGGAAAAACTGACGGCCATGCGGCTGCTGGGCATGGTGGATGCGTTGAAGGCACAGGAGCAAGATCCGGCGTCGCGCGAGCTGAGCTTCCTGGAAAGGCTCGGGATGCTGGTCGATCAACAGTGGACCTGGCGCGACAATCAAGCACTGGCGCGGGGCTTGCATGCCGCCAAGCTGAAAGGCGCGTGCGTCGAGGAGATCGACTACCGTGCTTCTCGCGGACTGGACAAAAGCGTGATCCGCGCCCTGGCGCAGAAGTCGGCCTGGGTGACGAATCACGAAAACATCTTCGTGCTTGGACCCACTGGCGTGGGCAAGAGCTTCGTCGCCTGCGCGCTGGCGCAGAAGGCTTGCCGCGATGGTTGTTCGGCGCTGTACACGCGTGCCGCGGCGCTGTTCCGCGATCTGGCCATCGCGCGCGCCGATGGCAGTCTGAGCAGCTTGCTAACGCGGCTCAGCCGCATCGACGTGCTGGTGATCGACGACTGGGCCATGGCTCCGATGAGCGAAGCCGAGCGCCGTGACTTCTGGGAGATCTGCGAGGATCGCTACCAGACCCGCTCGACCATCCTCACTTCCCAACTGCCGGTGGCACGTTGGCACGAACAGATCGGCGATCCCACCGCCGCCGATGGCATCCTCGACCGGCTGGTCCACAACGCCCATCGCATCGAGATGCGCGGGGAGTCGATGCGCAAGAAGCGGTCTACCAAGCCGCCGGACTGAGTAGCAGTGGGCAGATGTGACCAACCAGCCCCGATAGGTGAAGACTACGGGCGCTTTAGGGAGCTATTTCGCCCCCACCAGGGCTCCGCCAGCATCAGGCTGGGGCTCATACCGCTCTCACTGAGCTTCTCGAGAATCTGGTAGTGCGAGATGGTCTGGCCGGTCATCGGAAGTTCTCCACCAGCATGAGATCGTCATTGCGACGCCGCGCAAAACCGCACGAAATCGTCTTCCGGTCCGGTGAGACGGTCAATCCTTGGTGAGAATGGCCCAGTCGGATGCTCTGGCCCCCAAACGGCGATCAAGGCGATGGACCTCTGGGACCCCGACGGCACACTGGGTTCCATGCACTTCACTCGCGGGGATCTCACGGATCTGCCGAATCCCGAACCTTCTGGAAAGGCTCCACGGTCCCAGGAAGTGCTTCTATTGCCGCACGACTCACAACGTCCGAGCGGGAGGGTTTTGGAAAGGCTATGGCCTGTGGTCGAGCGCCCGCGGCGAACCTGACGGTTCTCCGCGATACACCGTCTTCCAACCTGGGGACAAGGCACCGATAGCAGCCCCAACTGGGGCGATCAAGATTGTTCCCAACCCGACTGCCGTCTTGACCTCACCGGGCTTGAGCCTTGACCGAGACCCTGCGACGTATCCGACACCTGCTCCAGCCGCAGCGCCTATTCCCAAACCGATCAATGCTGATCGCGCGCGGCTCTTCACGTCTGCCCGGACGACGTCCAAACGGACTATCTTCCGCTCAGTCCCGCGGACGTCCAGTGTGAGCGTGTCGCTAGATACTCCTACTAAGCGGCCCGTCCAAGTCCGCTGGTCGGAGCACAGTACACGCAACGTTTGGCCGGATCGCAGTTGTTCGACCTTTGACCAGCTCGCATCGTCCCGCTGTGCTCCGAAAGCGTTAAGGGCCACCTGGGCAACCAGCAAAAGCATCCACGTCCGAGCCATGAACACCTCCGCCAGGATTTCCTTTTTCACATCCTGGGCACCATCGATTCTACACCCAGCGGCCTCCGTTGAAGCCGTTTTCATCATCCAGCCCCTCCCGAGCGCGTTCGGTAGCCCGGGAGGGGGCCAGTTCTGCCTCCTCTAGGTAAGAAAGCACCGGGAAGTGCCTGATTTCGCGCGATTTCTCATACACCTCTCCGTCTCCCTCCTTCCTTCGACCTGTTCATTTGCCCGCCGCCACCCTCATCCGGTCGGCAAGGGCAGCGCGGCAATCCGCCGCACCATACTCCCAAAGAGCCGCCGCGTCAGATGACTCTTGGCCAGGAGCAGCCAGAAGTATCGGGCGTGCTCGGACGCCCACCAATCTTCGTCAACCGCTGCTGCAAACTCGTCAACGACCACTCCTCGGTTTTCTTCGGCAGCGCGAGCAGCTAAGCGGATGTACATCAACAGATTAGCCTCGTTCGTGCCCTGATGAGTCCCAGTAGGTCGGCTTTGCTTCCCCTATCCAGCCTGCAGGGCGGGGAAGACGTTGAATTCACTGGTGTTATGTGCCCGCCTTCAACGTCGGTGGATTAGGGGCGGATTCTGTCCTTGCTCGCCGTGTTGACCGAGAGTGGTCGAGGTCCCCGTGGCAGCACCGGAAGAATGGCGGACAACTAGGCCAATCGGCAAACGCCCTCCGAACCTGCCCCGTTCCCCGCTGACTCACAGGCTGGGTCTCTACCGTGATGAGGCGGGGCAAGGGACTGCGCCCCTTTCCCCGCACCCCTTTCCTCGCTTGCGCCAGCCTGCCTCCGCTTCGCTCCGGACAGGTTCTTCTTGACGAAGCCGAACACTTGTTCCACAATCGAGGTGTCAGCGTTGCTGCGCTCCGAGGACTGTTCGCCTTCGGCCCGGAATGCCGTTCGCGTTCCCGTCGGAATGACCGTTCGCCTTCGCCGGAATCCTCATACTGTCCCCGGTGTTCCAGTCTCCTGCTTCGCAGGTTCGTTGACAATGGAAACTTTCGCGGCCCCCTGCCGCCCCGCCGATCTCAGCCCACCTCGGGCTCCAGCGGGTTCACCCATCGAAGGCCGCCGAACCGGGTGAAGTCCCGGTCCGTGGAGGCGAGCACCGCGCCCTGCTCGATAGCCAGTGCGGCCAGGGCCGCATCCGTCAACAGGGTGCCCGCCGCCTGGTTCCCGGTCACCAGGCGCTCCAGAAGCTCCGGGTGGCGAGGACCGGGCTCGATCACACGCACCCTGGGCAGGCGGAGCCAGCCGCGCAGAATCTGGAACGCCTCCTCGGCCCGCAATGGCCGAGGGAACAAACGCGGGTTGGTGGAGATCCGCAGAAACGCCCAGAGTGTGAGCCAGGGCAGACCAACCCACTCGGGGCTCGCAAACAACGACTTCAGCCAGCCCCGGGCCCGCTCGTGCTCCGGCGCGTCGGCGTTGTAGGCGTAAAGCAGAATGTTCGCGTCGAGCAGAGTCACCGGTAGTTTTCCCCTTCGGCCAGCTCCAGCAACGCCGACACGTTGTCATAGTTGAGGCCCGGCCGCACCCCCATGTGCCTCGGCTCGATGCGAAACCTCCGGCGCGCAGCAGGTTCTTCTTTGGCGAGCAGCCCCACCCGGAGAGTGTCGTTTAGGGCCTGGCGAAACGGGATGCCTCGGGTGCGGCTGGCTTGCTTCAAGCGCTCGAAGACATCCTCATCTAACGTGACCGTCGTTCTGATGCTCATGATGCCTCCATGATAGCATCTTGAGCACACTAGCAGCGCCCCGCCGCCCCTCGCTTCTCCCTCACCACCGCCTGGTAGCTCTCCACCAGCTTCCGCGTGAGCACCGCGGCGTCCCAGTTCTCCTCGACTTCCCGCCGCGCGCGCTCGGCCATTTCCCGGGCGCCCTGGGGGTCATCGAACAGTGCCAGGATCCTGTCGGCGAACCCCGCCGCATCATCCGCCAGCGCGCAGAGCTCCCCGTCCTGCGTCGCCACACCCTCCGCCCCCAGCCGCGTCGAGACCACCGGAATCCCCGCCCCAAACGCCTCCAGCAGCTTCACCCGCACGCCCGACCCGCTCAGTATGGGGCACACGAACACCGCGTACCGCCCCAGCGGCTCCCGCACGTCCTCGACGAACCCTGTGAGCTCCAGCGCCGGCGTCTCCGGCAGGGCGTATCGGGGCGGCGGATCCGAGCCTACCACCACCAGGCGCGCCTCCGGACGCGCTGCCAGCACCCGTGGCAGCACCTGCCGCGCAAACCAGTCCAGCGCCGCCTGGTTCGGCAGGTGCCGGAAGCTCCCCAAAAACAGCATGGTGTCTGGCTCGCGGCCGCCGGGCTGGAAACGGTACTGCCCGGTTTCGACGCAAGCCCGCAGACCCCACTCCACCTTGCCCGCCAGGCCCGGCAGGAACTCCAGCAGGTACTCCCCGTTCTCCCGGCTGCACACCTGAATCCGGTCCATTCGGGGCAGCAGCCGGAGCTCGCACCGCAGCGCCCGCAGGTACTCCAGTCCGGCCTTCAGCCTCCAGACCCTGCTGTGAGGCTCCTTCAGCGCCCGCCCGATCGACTGAAAGTACACGTCGTGCTCGAACAGCACCGAAGCCATCCGCCCATACCGCCCCGCGTACTGCCCCAGCGGCGTGTACTCGAGTTGCAGCACGTCGATCTCGCGCGTCGAGAGCTGCCGGTGGATCAGCCAGTTCAGGTCGGCGTTGGCAAACTCCCGGACGGCGTGCGGCAGGATCGACCCGAAGGCCCGCGGCTGGCCCGTCAGCCGCACGATGTACTCGACCGAGGCGCACAGCCGCTCCAGCTCCGCGTGGGCCGCGCGCTCTTCCGCGTGGTCCAGCAGCACGATCAGGTGCAGCTCCGAGAGTCGCGCCAGCTCGCGCACCGTGGCTTGCATGAACACCCCGCCGCCGTGCACGGGCGGGCAGATCGGGTACGGCGACACGAACAGCACCCGCAGCCGCTCCTGGTTCGCCGCCATGGCCGCGAACCGGTCACGAAAGTACCCGCCCAGCGGCCGCAGGAAGGCCTCCGTGTCGTCGATCCGCGCCAACCCCCGCGCCCGCCACCGCGAGCCCAGCGCCTGCGGCAGCCGCAGAAACGCGCGCCACAGGCCCGCCAGGTTCGCCCGTTCGGGCGAGTCCCCGATCACCAGGCTGGCCAGCGCGTCCCCGTACACCAGGCCGAAGTGCGCCGCCAGCCGCCGCCACGCGTGGATGTTCTTCCAGGCGAACAGGAGGAAGTTGGCCTTGAGTACGGTTTGGATCTGCTCCGCGGTGAACCGCTTTCCGATAGTTCCACGGTGCTCGTGGTGGACCACGCTGCGCGGCTGATACAGCACCTTCCACCCACGCTTCCAGGCCATGAATCCCAGATCGGTGTCTTCCAGGTAGAACGGCCGGAGCAGCCGGTCGAAACCGCCCAGCTCCAGGAACAGCCGCCGGTTGAAGGCGCACGAGCCCCCGCCCCCGTAGAAGCACGGGTAGAGATCCTTCACCCCCTCGTCGATCCGGTGCCGCACCCGCAACTGGCCGTTCTCCCACCAGCCCTCCGTCAGGCCCGTCTCCTCCCGCTGGCGCGCCGCGTCGGTGAAGAGAATCTGGCAGGAAACCGCGAACACTTCGCCGCCGGTGAAACCCTCGAGCAGCGGCTCCAGGAAATCGGGCGCCACACGCATGTCGTTGTTGAGCAGCACCACGATGTCGTTGGCCGCCGCCCGCATCCCCGCATTCGAGCCGCCCCCGAATCCCAGGTTCCCGGCCAGCGCGAGCACTTTGACCTGCGGGAAGCAGCTGGCGAGATACTCCACGCTGCCGTCCGTGGACCCGTTGTCCACCACGATGATTTCGTTGGCCGGATTCCGCGCCGCCGCCTGTACCACCGACGGCAGGTTGCGCTCGAGCAGCTCCCGCCCGTTCCAGCTCGGGATCACGATGCTGGCGGCCTCCCGCGCTGGCACCGTGCTGCCGGGCGCGGGCCGGCGGCGCCCGGCCACCAGCCATAACAGGTCTGCCACGGCCAGGGCCGCCAGCGCGCCCAGGACCACCAAGGGCGAAACCAGCAGCAGTGGCAGGCCCCGCAGGATGCGCCACAACCGCTTCATCTCAGCCGTTCCCGAGCGGCGGACCCAGTCCGACCGCCCGCCCCAGCTTCACCCACCGCGAGGCCCGCACCGCGCCGAGCTGCGCCTCGGCCTGCTTCAGTTCCTCCTCCAGCCGCTGCGCCCAATGCGTGCGCTCCTCGACGGTGGCTTCCGCCGCATCCAGCAGCCGCACGCACTTGCCCAGTTCCTCGATTCTCGCCGCCAGATCCCGCCCCCGCTCCTCCAGCTCCCCGGTCAGCCGCCTCTCGGTTTCCAGCGCCCACTCCGCCCGCTGGCGGGCTTCCTCCTCCAGTTCGGCCACCTTCGCCTCGTAGGCCGCGGCCATCTGCCGGGCCGTCGCCTGCTGCTCGGCCAGCTCCTGCTGGAGATCGCCGATGCGCTTTCGCGCCGCGCCGAGCTGCGCGTCGAGTTCCTGCGCCCAGCGGTTCTGCCGCTCCAGTTCCTCGGTCTGCTGGCGAAACAGTTCCACGAGCTTTTGTCGGTCTTCCAGCGCCTCCTCGAGCCACTGGCCCTTCTCCGCCAGTTCCCCTTCCAGCCGCTCGATGTGCAGCTCCCGCTCCCGCAGGATGTTGGCCGCCTTCGGCACGTAGACCAGGGTGGGGATCTCGACCGGCCCCGCGAACCCGCACACCGCGATGAAGAAGTGCGCCTCCGCCGGGCTCCCGCCTCCGCGTTCCACCGCCGCTTCCGCCGGGGTGGACTTCTCCACCGGCTGGAACACGATGCCCCCAACGTGGTTCTGCAAGGCCATGCTCACGTGGGGGAACAGCTTCGCCAGTTCCGCGCGGAATTCCTCGTAGTCGAATTCGTGCGCATGGAACGGATTCGGTTCCGCCCGGCCCCGCGATGCCCCGTAGTACGCCCGGTTGGGCGTCGAGACGATGAAGAGCCCCTCGGGCGCCGTCACCCGGCGCATCTCCTGGAGAAACGCCGGCCAATCCGCCAGGTGCTCGATCACCTCGAAGGCGGTCACCAGGTCGAAGGAGGCGTCAGCGAGCGGCAACTCGGTGCAGGAGGCCTGCAAGAGCCCGAGCCTCGGCATCCCGTAGTGCCGCCGCGCGTACTCGACGGCTTCCGGAGACAGATCCACGCCCAGGACGCTCGCCGCGCTCAGCGCCAGCCGCGCCGCTCCGTAGCCCGACCCGCACCCCGCGTCCAGCACCCGGCGCCCTCCTGCAAACCGCGCGGCGAAGGCGTACCGCGCCGTGTGCTCGTTCCACAGATCCGCGTCCACCTGGCCCGGGATGACCCGCTCGCCCGTGAATTCAGCCAAGCTTCTCCTCCCCTCGGGCCCCTTCTCCACCCTGCGCCAGCCGGCTGTTCAGCTCCGCCCGGCACGGCAGGTGCATGTAGCCGTAAATCTGCGCGTCGCCGTGCCCCATCTGAAGCGTGATCGCGTTGTCGATCCAGTCGCACATGCGGTAGCTCGCCAGCGTTCCGTCGGCAATCGCCGGCGAGAAGGAGAACGAAGCCGGATACAATTCCGGCAAATCCACGTGGAAATCCACCGTGTGGACGTCCCCCGCCTGCATCGCGGGCACGTCGATGCCCAGGCGGGCCGTGTTGGTGCCGGCGAAATCCATCCCCAGGTGGTTGCGCAGCATGAAGCCCACGATCGGCAGCGGGATCTCCTCCTTGGCCCGCACGCTGATCCGCACCACGATCCGCGACTGCGGCTCCAGCAAGTGGATCCGCCGCCCGTAGGCGTCCATCACCGCGATGCCGATCACCTCCGCCCGCCCGTCCCCGTGCCGGTGGTCGATGTTGGGGATCTGCTCGACCACCTCGGGCGCCACCACCCGTCCGGCGCGCCTCTCCGCCTGCGGGCGCCGGCTCAGCGTCAGGTAGGCCGAGTCCTTCTCCACCATGGCGGCCAGGTACTTGGCCACTACCCGGTCCGTGGCGCCCAGTTCCTTGCTGCGCCCTTCCTCCAGCCACAGCGTCCGGTCGCCGATCGCCTTCACGTCCCCGATCGCGTGCGAGACGAACAATATGGTGATGCCCCGGCCACGCAGTTCGTGCACCTTCCGCATGCACCGCTGCCGGAAGTAGATGTCCCCCACCGCCAGCGCTTCGTCCACCAGCAGGATCTCCGGGTCCACGTGGATCGCCACCGCGAACGCCAGCCGCACCACCATCCCGCTCGAGTACGTCTTCACCGGCCGGTTGATGAAGTCGCCGATCTCCGCAAACTGCTCGATGTCCTTGTACTTCCGGTCGATCTGCGCCGTGGTGAAACCCAGGATCGCCCCGTTCAAATACACGTTGTCCCGCCCCGTGAATTCCAGATTGAAGCCCGATCCCAGCTCCAGCAGCGCCGAAACCCGGCCGTGCGCCGTCACCGTCCCGGTGGTCGGCTGGAGGATCCCCGCCACGCACTGCAACAGCGTGCTCTTCCCCGAGCCGTTCTCCCCGATGATGCAGAAGGTCTGGCCCCGGGCGACCTCGAAGCTCAGGTCCTTGAGCGCCCAGAAATCCCGGTGAAACCGCCGCCGGTTCAGCGTCACCAGCTCCTTCAGCCGGTCTCCGGGTGACTCGTAGACGGCGTAGCTCTTGGAAACACCTTGGAATTCGACCGCGTTCACGGCCTGCTCTGCACCTTAGAACGAATCTACTGAAGGCCGCCCGCCGAGTCAAATTCACTTCCCCGGGGCGATACGGTAGAATGGAAAGGACCAGCCGCCGGCGTAGCTCAGGTGGTTAGAGCGTGGGTCTCATAATCCCAAGGTCGCTGGTTCGAG
>CAZIRH010000170.1:0-9408 GCA_964541065.1 uncultured Solibacteraceae bacterium | reverse complement strand
AGGCGCGCCAGAAGGTCGAGAAGGCCTGGGCGGCCTTCCAGAAGTACCGCACCTTCACCCAGGAGCAGGTGGACGCCGTGGTCGAAGCCATGGCCGCCGCCGGGCGCGCCAACGCCGAGCGCCTGGCCCGGCTGGCCGTCGAGGAGACCAAGTACGGCAACGTCCGCGACAAGATCGGCAAGAACCTGCTCAACGCCGACCTGCTGCCGCGTTACCTGCGCGGCATCAAGACCGTGGGTGTGCTACGCGAGATCCCGGAGCAGAAGATTGTCGAGATCGGCGTCCCGGTGGGCGTGGTGGCGGCGCTGATTCCCACCACCAACCCCACCTCGACGGTCATCTTCAAGAGCCTCATCTCGCTCAAGGCGGGCAACGCCGTGGTGATGAGCCCCCATCCGCGCGCCGTGCGCTCCACCTGCGAGACGGCGGAGGTGATGTACCGCGCGGCGCGGGAGGCCGGGGCGCCCGAAGACATCGTCCAGTGGCTGGAGAACCCTACCACGGAAGCCATCCAGGCGCTCATGCGGCACGAGCGCACGGCCGTGATTCTGGCCACGGGCGGGCAGGCCATGGTGCGGGCGGCGTACTCGAGCGGCAAGCCCGCCTTCGGGGTGGGGCCGGGCAACACGCCGGTGCTGCTCGATACCAGCGCGGAGGTGAGTGAGGCCATCGCCCTGGTGGTCGAGGGGAAGGCCTTCGACTACGGCACGGTGTGCACCAGCGAGCAGGCCCTGGTGTGCGAGGCGAGCCTGCGCGAGAAGGTGCTGGCCGAATTCAAGGCCCGCAGGGCCTTCCTGTGCGACGAGGCGCAGAAGCAGGCGCTGGCGAAGGTCCTGCTCAAGGAGAACTACCGGATCAATCCCGAGTGCGTGGGGCAATCGCCCACGCGGCTGGCCGAGATGGCGGGCTTCCGGATCCCCGCGGACACCTCCATCCTGCTGGTGGAAGTGGAAGGCGTGGGCAAAGAGCACCCGCTCTCGGTCGAGAAACTCTCGCCCGTGCTGGCGCTGTACTTCGTGAAGGACTTCGCCGCGGCCATGGCGACCTGCGAGGCCATCATGCGCTTCGGCGGCCTGGGCCACACCTGCGTGATTCTCTCGAAGAACGAGGCCCGCATCCGCGAGTTCGCGCTGAAGATGCCGGCCATGCGCGTGCTGGTGAACGCGGCCGCGCCGCAAGGCTCGACGGGAGTGACCACCAACCTGCCGCCGTCGATGACGCTGGGCTGCGGGGCCATGGCGGGCAACGTGACGGGCGACAACATCGGCCCGCTGCACCTGATCAACATCAAGCGGATCGCTTACGGGGTGCGCAAGGCGGAGGAAGTCTTGAAGGTGCCGCCGCTGAGCGATGGGGCGCCGGTCATCGTCTCGGCGGACCGGGCGGCGATTGCGGCGGCGGTGGAGAAGTATCTGGCGGAGCGGGGCGTCGCGGTGGCGGCAGGGCCTAAGCCCGCGCCGGTGGCGGACGTGGCGGCGGAAGTGGTGGACCGCTTCCTGGCCGCGCGCCGCGTGAGCAAACCGGCGGCGCCGGCCACGTGCCCGCTCGAGGCGCCTCCCGCGCCGGCGCCCGGCCCGGCGCTGGTCGAGCCGCCCAAGCCCCCGATCACCATCGTGGATTTCGTCTGCGAAGCCGATGTGCGGGCCGCCCTCGAGCAGGGCCGGAAGATTTACATCGGCCCCCGAACCATCGTCACCCCGGCGGCCCGCGAGCTGGCCGAGCGGCATGACATCCTGGTGGTAGCGCAGCGGCCATGAACATCAATCTGGACACACTCAAGGACGAGATGCTGAGCCACCTGGAGAGTGGGGGCTTCGTTGTCTTCCATGGGTATTCCCGCCTGGCCGAGACAGACTCGTTCGTGAGTTGGGACACGGGCCGCCACCCGGACTTCCGGAAGTTCCTGGAAGCGGCCAGCAAGGCCGGGGTGAGCCTGATCGTCTACCACGAGCGGGTCTTCACCCGGAAGCTGCTGGAGGAGGCTTCGGACCATCTGGAGGGCACCAACTTCACGGGCGAGGAGCGGCGCGGCCTGGAGAAACGTTTGCGCGAGTTCCGGGCCTACGAAGGCTTCACCTGCGCGTTGGAGCTGTCCTTCGACTACCAGGGGCGGGTGTACATGTTCCACCTCAGTGCGGAGTGGTACGAGGACTACTTGGACCTCATGGATGAGATCGAGGCGGCCACTGAAGAAGAGCCCGAGGAAGACGAATCCCTGGGCGGCTACTACTCCAGCAACTGATGTGGGGCTTCGCGCTCAGTAAAGGATGGCCGGCCTGGTGGCGCAGGCGGTTCCGCCTGCGGACGGGCAGGCCGGGGGCCTGCCCCACGTGACTGGGTCCCGCTGGCTGATCCCGCAAACTGACCGGCAGCAAGCCGAGAGCTTGGCGAGCGCCCTCGGGGTGTCGCTGCCCACGGCGCAGGTGCTCATGCAGCGCGGCTACCTGGATGCGGAGTCAGCGCGAAAGTTCCTGCGGCCTTCCCTGGACCACCTGCCGGATCCCCGCCTGCTGCGGGGTTTGCCGGCGGCGCTCGAGCGGCTCCAGCGCGCCGTGGCGCAGCGGGAGAAGATCCTGCTTTACGGCGACTACGACGTGGACGGGACCACGGCGGTGGTGATTCTGAAGACGGCCATCGAACTCGCCGGCGGCGAGGCCGGCTTCCACATCCCGCACCGGCTGAAGGACGGCTACGGGATGCACAGCGACGTGGTGGAACGGGCCGCGGCCGAAGGCGTGACGCTCATCGTGAGCGTGGACACGGGCATCCGGGCGGCCGCGGTGGTGCGCCGGGCCGCCGAGCTGGGCATCGACGTGATCGTCACCGATCACCACGTGCCGGACGCCGAGCTGCCGCCCGCGCGGGCGGTCCTCAACCCCAAGCAGCCGGGTTGTCCGTATCCGGAGAAGAACCTGTGCGGAGTGGGCGTGGCTTTCAAGCTGGTGCAAGCCCTGCTGGGAGGTCTGGGGTGGCCGGCGGAGAAGCTGGGCCGGATGATCCGCTCGTTCCTGAAGCTGGTGGCCATCGGCACGGTGGCGGACGTGGTGCCGCTGACCGGAGAGAACCGCATCCTGGTGAAGTACGGCCTGGAGGAGCTGCGGGCGGTGCGCAACCCCGGCCTGCGGGCGCTGCTGGAGGTGGCGGGCATCGCCGAGGGTGACGCGCCCTCGGTGGGGCAGGTGGCCTTTCGCGTGGCGCCGCGCCTCAACGCCGCCGGGCGCATGGCGGACGCCAGCCAGGTCATCCGCCTGCTGGCGACCGACGACCCAGCGGAGGCCCGGCGCATCGCCGCCGAACTGGACGCGCTCAACACCGAGCGGCAGCAGACCGAAAGCGAGATTGTCCGGGTGATCCTCGAGGAGTGCTTGCGCGCGCCGGTCACCGACCGCCAGGCAACGCTGGTGTTCACGGGGCGGGACTGGCACCGCGGCGTGGTAGGCATCGTGGCGACGCGGTTGGTGGAGCGGTTCCACCGTCCGGTGTTTGTGCTGAGCGAGGACGCCGCATCCGGCTTGGCGCAAGGCTCAGGGCGAAGCATCCCGGCGTTCGACCTGCTGGCGGCGCTCGAATCCCTGGCCGAGCTGTTCACGCGCTTCGGCGGGCACCGGCAGGCGGCCGGAGTGAGCCTCGAGCTCGCGCGGGTCGAAGAGTTCCGCGAGCGGCTGAACGCCTACGCGGCCGCGCGGCTGGCGCCCGAGGATTTCGTGCCGCAAGTCGAGGTGGATGCCGAGCTGGAGCTCCCCGAGATCACGGACGCGTTCGTGGCGGAGGTCCTGTCGATGGCGCCGTTCGGTTTCGGGAATCCCGCGCCGGTGTTCGCCGTGTTCGGGGCGGAGGTGGCTGGGCCGCCGACGGTGTTCAAAGAGCGCCACCTGCGAGTGAGTCTGCGCCACAAGGGCCGCGGGCTGACGTTGAAGGCCTTCGATTTCGCGGAGCGGCTGGGGGAGCTGGAGCCGGGGGCGCGCGTGGATGCGGCCTTTCACTTCGAGGCGGACGACTGGTCGGCCAGCCGCGGCCTGCCCGGCTGGAGCGCGGTGCTGCGGGAGGTCAGAGGGGCCTGAGGCCCCGTGGGGCGGGCTCTCAGCCCGCGCGGGCCTGTCAGGCCCGCCTGCCCAGGCCGGCTGAGAGCCGGTGCCGCGGAAGCGGCCCTGCACTATGCCCGCGTCGGTCACGCCCTGGCGGTCGAAGCGGAGTGAGAGAAACTTCAGAGAGAAATCTGAGCTTTTCCTGAAGACTCCCGAACTGGTTCCATGCCATGGTGCTCTCAGGTTCGTAAGAACCGATACCACCCCCGCCGGCGGCGCCCAGTCGCGCGGCAGGGGCGAAACAGGGAGGAAATCTATATGCAAAAGAGAATCGTGCTGCTGCTGGTCGCCACGGCAGTCGCTGTGCTTGCGCTTCTGGCGAGTGGACAGTCCAAACCGCTCGCAGCTGGTGAAGAACGCCAAACGCTGGAGGGCTCCTGGGTGGGAGTAGTCACACTCGATTCGCCGCCGCCGGGCGTCCCGGAGCGGTTTCTGAATCTAGCCACCTTCATGCCGGACGGAGGCTGGGTCAGCTCGACCGGGTCCATTTCCGACAGCCTGGGGCATGGAAGCTGGGTGAGGACTGGCAACCGCCAGTTCGCGGTAACGTGCCTGGGCTTTAGTTATGGCGCGGATGGCGCTACGGAATACACCTGGAAGATGCGCGCGACGTTCACGTACACAGAGAGCGGGTACGAACTGATCGGTCCTTTCATTGTCGATACCCTTGACGCCACAGGGAAGGTGGTCTACTCGGCGACGGGAACAGCCCGGTGTTTCCACATCGACGTGGAAAAGATGCCGTAGTCAGGGCGCAAGCCCAACGCGCTGGAGCAAGGCCTCAAACCGCCGGTCGGAACGCAGGCTGTCAAAACGGGGGTCCACCTTCAGAAACACCAGCCACCACGACCGGTCTTTGTAGGCCTGCTCCAGCCACTGGAAGGCTTGATCCTTTTCTCCCAGGGCGGCGTGGATCAGGGCAATGCTGGCTGGCGAGACGTATCGTTCTCGGGCCTCGCGGGACAGACGGTGCAGGATTCCGTAGGCGGCGGTTCGGTTCCCCTGTAGTGCCTCGACGTGCGCGATGGCGGCGCTTGCGTCCGGGTCCCCTTCCGGCGGCGTGCCCTTCTGAAACTCCGCGAGAGCCTCCTGGAACTGGCGGTTGGCCAGATAAGCCAGGCCGAGATTAAAGTGCCCGAGATAGAACTGCGGCTCCGCTTCGAGCACCCTCCTGGCAACTTGGATAGCCGCGGCGTGCTGTCGCGCGCAGTAGAGGGGGAACCCGGAGTCAATCTGATACTGCAAGCACTGCGGGTCGAGCTCGACTGCCAAGCTCATCTGCGTCTGCGCCTCCTGGGTCCGTCCGAGAAGCGCCAGATAGATTCCATACATGTAGTGGATTACTGCTTCATTAGGGCTCAGATCAACTGCCCGTTTGAACTCGCGCTCTGCCCGTGCGCGGTCGTAGTGAAACCGGAAGGCAATCATGCCGAGCGAAGCGTGCGCCCAGCCCAGGCCGTCGTCGAGCGCCAGCGCCCGGTTGGCCGCGTATTCTTCTTTGGAGGCCATCTGGCCGGGTGGCTCCCACCCCGTTGCGAGTGCAAAGTAGGCGTAGGCCAGTCCGGCCCAAGCCAGAGCGTAACCGGGATCTTTGTCAATGGCCTCCCGGAAGGACTGGACCGCTCGGTCGAGTGCTTCGCGGCCCGGCGTGGAGCAGTAGTAACGTCCCCTGGCGTAAGCCTGGAAAGCCTCTGTGTTGGTGGTATGGCGCTTCCCCACACGCTTCTTTTCTTCAGGGCTCAGGCTGACCGACAGCGCAGCGGTCACACCCTGTGAAATCGAGTCCTCCACGGTGAACAGGCCGGTGAACCTGTCGGCGAAAGCTCCCGACCACAACAAGCTGCCGTCACTGACTCGGAGCAGCCGCACGTTGACGCGGATTCTCTCACCCGACCGGTGGATGGTCCCCTCCAGTACCGCGTCAACCCTTTGTTCGTTTCCGGCGGCCAGCGGGTTCTGTTTCAGGTCCGCATACTTCTGCACAGCGCTGGTGGGCCGCACTCGCATCTGGCGAAGACTGCCCAGCTTCGTAATCAATGAGTCGGCCATGCCGACTCCGAGCAGCGCGGTTTCGGAATCCTCGCTCAAGGGTTTGAACGGCAGCACAGCCAGGGACTCGACGCCGGAGTGCGGCCTGCGCTCGAGGCGCCTCCACACCCACCAGGAGGCGGCGGCGATCAATCCGACGAGCATGATCCCCGCCACCAGCCTCGCGTCGAACCGCTTGAACCGGATAGCCTTCCCTCCAGCGTCCTGGCCCGCCATCAGGCCGGCGGCAGCGTCGCATACCTGTCTCACCTCGGCTACAAAGCGATAGCCCCGTTTCGGAACTGTTTCGATATACCTCTGATCGGCAGTCTCCCCGAGCGCTTTTCTCAGCACGAAGATGTTGTTCGCGAGGTTGCCCTCTTCCACTATGGCCGTGTCGGGCCACACCAGCCGCATGAGCGCATCTTTCTCGACGAGCTTGCCGCTGTTCTGCACCAGAGCCAGGAGCGTGTCGAAGACCTTCGGCGTCAACGCCACCCGCTCGCCACGGTGCAGCAAAACGCGCTCAGACGCGTCCAAGCGGAAGGGACCGAACTCGTAGGAAGCTGGTGGCTGTTCGCTCATTGCTCCACCATCCGATCAGCGTCGAACACGGCGCAACGCGTCTTGACCGGACAATATAATCATAGGGCAGCTTTGGCCCAGTGCGCCCGGTTCTTGTGGCGGGCGCGACGCGGCGAGATGGGCGTCCCCGCTTTGCCAAGGGCAGTGCGGTCCGATCCCTTCTTCCCCTCGTCTTACAGGTTCACCGCCAGGGTCTCTTCGAAGATGGCCGGAGGCAGCTTGATGCCGCTGACCCTCAGGCGCTCGAGGACGCGGGGGGTGGCGCCAGCGCCGCGGAAGCGGCCCTGGACCTTGCCGGCGTCGGTGACGCCCTGGCGGTCGAAGAGGAAGATGTCCTGCATCTGGATGCGCTCGTCCTTGACCCCCAGCACCTCGGCAATGCCGATGACCTTGCGGGAGCCGTCCTGAAGGCGCGTGAGCTGCACCACCAGCTTGATGGCGCTGGCCAACTGCTGGATGATGACGCGGCCGGGAATCTCCAGGTCGGCCATGAGCACCATGGCTTCCAGCCGCGAGAAAGCGTCGCGCGGCGAGTTGGCGTGGACGGTGCTCATCGAGCCTTCCACGCCGGTGTTCATGGCCTGAAGCATGTCCAGGGCCTCGGGGCCGCGGCACTCGCCCACGATGATACGGTCCGGGCGCATCCTGAGGGCGGTGCGGACGAGCTGCCGCTGGGTGATGGCGCCCTCCCGGCTCAGGTTGGGCGGACGGGTCTCCATCTTCACCACGTGGCGCTGCTGGAGTTGGAGCTCGGCGGTGTCCTCGATGGTGATGACGCGCTCCTCCTCCGGGATGAAGCGGGAGAGCGCGTTGAGCATGGTGGTCTTGCCCGAGCCGGTGCCGCCGGAGATCAGGATCGCGACGCGCGCTTCGACGCAGGCGGCCAGGAAGCGGAGCATGCCCGGCATCAGGGTGTAGTTGCCCAGCATCTCCTCGGAGGTGATGACGTGGCGGCCGAAGCGGCGGATGGAGAGGGCGGGGCCGTCCAGGGCCAGCGGCGGGATGATGGCATTGACACGGGAGCCGTCCGGCAGGCGGGCGTCCACGATAGGTTGCGCTTCGTCTATGCGGCGGCCCACCTGGGAGACGATCTTCTCGATGATGTGCAGCAGGTGGCCGTTGTCGCGGAAGCGCACGGAGGTCAGCGCCAGCTTGCCGTTACGCTCGATGTAGACCTTCCCGTAGCCGTTCACCAGGATGTCGGAGATGCTGGGTTCCTTGAGCAGCGGCTCCAGCGGCCCCAGGCCGAGGACCTCGTCGAGCACCTCCTCGACGATCTTGTTCTGCTCGGCGGTGGTCATGGGAACGCGCTCGTCTTCGAGCAGGCGCTCGACCACGCGGCCGATCTCGGCGCGCACGCGGTCCTTGGGGATGGTCGAGACCCGCTCCAGGTTGAGCACGCCGATGAGCTTGCGGTGGATCTCCGACTTCAGCTCGAAGTAGCGGTCCGCCGCGCGCAGCGGCGCGGGCGCGCTGTTGCCGCCGCGGAAGGGCGGCTGAGGACGGTAGTTGCTTCCCACTGAGCCTTATTGTACCGCGCCCTATTCGCCCACCACCGTCACCGTGACCTCGCGGTCGCGGGGGCGGTCGTCGAAGTCGCAGAGCACGATCTGCTGCCAGGTGCCCAGGTACAGGGCGCCGTTGCGCAGGGGGTAGCTCTTGGCCGTGCCCATGAGCGCGCTGCGCAGGTGGGCATAGCCGTTGTCGTCGCCCCAGCGGGCGTTGTGCGCGTAATCGTGAGAAGTGGGCGCCACCTTCTCCAGCGCCCGCGCCAGATCGGCCAGCGCCCCCGGCTCGTACTCGATGGTGGTCACGCCCAGCGTCGAGCCCATGCCGGAGACGTTCACGACGCCGCTGGTGAGCTTCGACTCGGCCAGAATGCGCTGCACCTGAGGTGTGATGTCCAGCACGTCACAGCGGCCCTGGGTGGAGAGGCGGAAGGATTTCTGAAAGACAGCCATGGCGCTTGTCCGTGGTTCCAGTGTACCCCGGTATACAATTGCCCTATGCGACTGCTCAGTGCCGTGGCGACGTGCGCGCTGCTGGGGGCCTGTCCCGGCGCCGCGGCGCCGAAGCAGAACTATCTGCTGGTGGATAGCGAGGAGCTCGAGGCCGCGCGCCAGAAGGCCGAGCAGCACGTCTGGGCGCGGGCGGCGCTCCAGCGGTTGATCCGTGACGCGGAGGAGGCACTGGCGCGGCCGGTCAAGATACCCGAACGCGGCGGGCAGTGGACGCACTGGTACAGTTGCCCCAAGGACGGTGTGACCTTGCGAACCGTCTCGCCCACCGAGCACCGCTGCCCGCGCTGCGGCACGGTGTACCGCGGCGACCCCTACGATGCCGTGGTCATCACCGGCGAGCACAGCTTCTGGAGCCGCGCTGTGCAGAGCCTCGCGCTGGCCTACCGATTCACCGGGCGCGTGGAGTTCGCCCGGCGGGCCGGCGAGATCCTGGCCGGCTACGCCGACCGCTACAGAAGCTACCCTCGTCACAACACGCGCGGCGAGGACCGGGTGGGCGGCGGCAAGCTGCTGGCGCAGACGCTGGACGAAAGCGTGTGGCTGATCCCCGTGGCCTGGGGCTACAGCCTGGTGCGGGAGACGCTCTCGGAAGCGGCCCGCCGCCATATCGAGGACGACCTGCTGCTGGCGGCGGCGGAGGTGATCCGCGAGCACCGGATGGGCATCCACAACATCCAGTGTTGGAAGAA
>CAZIRH010000169.1:0-9456 GCA_964541065.1 uncultured Solibacteraceae bacterium | reverse complement strand
AACCCGCCTCCCGGCAACGCCAGCACGAAGCTGACCGGAAGGCGCTCGCGGAGCGGTTCGGCGGCCCGCAGCAACTCGGGAAGGTGCCGCCGGGCCTCCCCGTGGCGGCTGCCGGGCAACAACGCCACCAACGGCCTGCCGGGGGGCAAACAGTACTTGTCAAAGAACTCCTCCCGGCTCGAAGAAGGCCGGACCAAGCGCGCCAGGGGGTGGCCGATGTAGTCGGCCCGCACGCCGTGGCGGCGAAAGAAACCCTCCTCAAAGGGAAAGATGCACAGGAGCCGGTCTACGGTACGGCGCAGCAGCGGAAGGCGCCCTCGTCTCCAGGCCCACACTTGCGGCGCTACCAGATAGACCACGGGGATGCCCAGGCGCTTGAGCCGGCGGGCCAGGCGGAGGTGGAAGTCCGGGCTGTCAGTGAGAATGGCGAGCTGGGGCCGCTCCTGGCGGGCCGCCCGGCAGAGCCGCCGGTAGAGGCCGTAGATCCGGGGGATGTGCGTGACGACCTCGACCAGGCCCACCACGGCCAATTCGGAGGCGTCCACCACCGCCCGCACTCCGGCCTGGCGCATGCGCGGACCGGCGCAGCCGAAGAACTCGGTCTCCGGCAGGCGCTGGCGCAGCCGCTCGACCAGCCCAGCGGCGTACAGGTCGCCCGAGGCCTCGCCGGCCGAGACCAGGATCTTGCGGGGCGTCACAGCGCCAGTCTAGCAGGAAGGCGAAAGGCAAAAGGCAGCGGGCTGGCGTCTGCTAGACTGGGCAGGAGTACGGCCCATGTCCACGGAAGGCGATCTGGCCAAGCTGAGCGCGCTGGAGTTTGCGGAGCGGGTCCGCCAGGAGATGGTGCCGCTGTCGAACACCTGCGCGTACTTCGCGGCGATGCCGCTGGGCGAGGAAGACATCCGCGGGTATCTGGAGGAACCCACGGCCGCCCTGCCACCGGCCGTGCAGACGCTGCTAGGGAGCGTCTTCATCCTGCTGGTGCCCTACCTGGAAAGCGGCCAGGCGCCGGGCCAGGAAGTAGTCACCTTCGAGAAGCCCGCGCCGGAGCAGGAAGCCTGGGCCGTGCAGTTCTCCTCCGAAGGGGCGGCCACGCTGGTGTTCGCCATCAAGGAGCACCAGGCGGCCGACTACCACTACATTTTCTACCGGGCCATCGCCGCGCTGACGGCCGGCCGCTTCCCGGAAGAGGCGCAGGAGCGGTTCCACCAGCTTCTGCGCGAGGAGCTGCGCGGCGGCGTGGCCGGAGAAGTGGACCAAGCCGGCTGGGAACTCAAGCAGGCGTTGCGACGCCGCCAGAAGAAGTTCGCCCGCGATTCGAAGCTGTTTCGCGAGTACGCGCGGCAGGCCCTGACTGACACGTTGGCGCTGTACCTGCACGGGATCTGCTGCGACATCGACGTGGAAGCCGGGCCCCGTCAGATTCCCAGCCGTCATCTGCGCAAGCGCCTGAACCTGCTCTTCGAGCTGTTCCCGCCGCCGGAGAAGTACGCCGTCTTTCCCGAGCAGTTGAGCAGCGGCTAACAGCCCGTGGAAAAAGTGACGCTGGACCGCTCGCTGACGCTCGCGGCTCGGTTCAGAGCTACAACCGTGAGGGAGCAGTCCAGGCCTATCTGAACAGTATTGGCGCTAACCAACCCCGGACAAACGCTGCGAGCCTCAGGCGTACTCTCCAGCGTTGGCCGGCATCGAGAGAAGAATCCGCTTCTGCGGCAGGTGCTCCCGCAGCATGGCGATTTCGTCGGCGCCGTCGCGGAGGGGCAGGGCCACCTGGCCGCCCTGAGCGGCGGAGCGGCAGAGCGCCATCATGATCTGGAAGCCCTTGTAAGCGCTCGAGAAGTTGCAGGGATGGACTTCCGAGGGATGGTCGAGCCAGTCGGCCATCTGCTGGATGTAGGGCGGCATGTCCAGGTCATAGTTCATCGACCCGGGCCCGGAGGCCACGCCCTGCTTGGTCACGGCGCGCCAGCCGCCGCCGGTGAGCACCTCGGCGAAGCCCTCGGTCCCCTGCGCTCCGATGCGGCACTTGCGCCACCAGTACTCAACCTCCGGCACGTCTGGGGCGCCGGCCCCGCATTCGACGATCCCGCGCACGCCGTTGGCGAAGTGAATGAACCCGGCAATGTAGTCGGGCGAAGGGTGCGCGTCGGAGAGCTTGCCCCGCCCGGCAGCTTGTGCCATCACCCACTCGGCCTCCGGCTCCCCGGCGTACCAGCGCAGGTAGTCGATGAGGTGGCTGAGCAGGTGCATCATCCACCCGGTGGCCGTGCCGTAAACGGTGTGGATGCGGCCCAGTGCGCCGCTGGCGACGATCTCCCTCACCTGCTGGTAGTGCGCGCCGTAGCGGTGCTGGTGGCTGACCACGGCTTCGACGCCGCTGTCGGCCAGCAGCTTCCCGATCTCGAGGCCCTCCGCGCTCGACAGCGCAATGGGTTTCTCCATGGCGATCAGCCGGGCGCCGCTGGCGATGCCGATGCGGACCATGTCGGCCCGGAGGCTGGGAAGCGTGCAAAAGCAGAAGAGGTCGGGCCGGGCCTCCAGCGCCACGTCCAGCGCGTCCGTGCCTGTGACGGGTACGCCCAGCCTGGCGGCCGCGGCCTCGAGCCGCCCCGCGTCGATGTCGCAGAGGCCGGCCAGCTCGAACCGCGGGTTGGCCTGAAACGTCACGGCATGGTGCATGCCGCGCTTACCCAGGCCGACCAGGACGACTCGGTACTTCGCGTTCATGGCTGGGCCCGATCCCACTCCAGGAGCTTGGCGATGCCGTAGTCCACTTCTTCCTCGATGAGCTCGGGGAACATGGGGAGGGAAATGCAGCAGGCGGCGTTGCGTTCGGAGTTGGCCAGCGGCGTGGCGATGCGCGCCGGCTTACCCCAGGGGTAGCCCTCCTGCTGGTGGATGGCGATAGGGTAGTGGCACTTGGCGTCGATGCCGTTCCGGTTGAGGAACTCGAGCAGCGGGTCGCGCTGCTGGCTTCTGCGGGTCTCGATGACGTAGAGGTGGAAGACGTGGCGATAGCCGGGGACCTCGTAGGGGAGCGTGAGGTGGGCCGCGCCGGCCAGGCCGGCCGTGTAGCGCGCGGCCCACTTGCGCCGGAGATCGTTCCATTCGTCGATGTGCCTCAGCTTGGCGCTCAGGACGCCGGCGTGCAGGTCGTCCAGGCGGCTGTTGTAACCCATGCTGTGGCAGGAGCGCTTCTCCGACCCGTGATTGCGCAGCTTGCGGATGGCGCGATCCACCTGCTCGTGGTTGGTCAGCACGGCCCCGCCGTCGCCGAAGGTGCCCAGGTTCTTCTGGATGATGAAGCTGGTGCAAGTGGCGTCGCTCAGCTCGCCGATCCGGAAGCCGTCGCCGCGGGCCCCGATGGCCTGGGCGTTGTCCTCGATGACCAGCAGGTTGTGCCGGTCGGCGATCCGGCGGATGGCCCGCATGTCCGCGCACTGGCCATAGAGGTGGACAGGCACCACCGCCTTCGTGCGCGGCGTGATCGCCGCTTCGATCAAGGCCGGATCGATGCAGTTGGTGCGGGGATCGGAATCGACGAACACGGCTGTAGCGCCGGCGATCCAGATGGCCTCGGCGGTGGCGAAGAACGTGTTGACGGTGGTGATGCACTCGTCGCCCGCTCCGATGCCGAGCGCCAGGAAGGCCAGCCAGAGCGCGTCCGTTCCATTGCCCACGCCGACCGCGTGCTTCATGCCATGGTAGACGGCCAGCTCTTGCTCGAAGCGCGTGAGCATGGGGCCCGTGACGTACTGGCCGCTCTCGAGCACCTGCTGGAGATTGGCGTCGATCTCCGCTCGGATGTTGTGGTACTGCCGGACGTGCCCATAGAACGGCACCTGCATAAAACTCTCCTCGCTACATATCCCGACGGGATTCAAGGATTTCTGACAGTATACAGCAGGCGGGGGGGCCCGGGCGCTCCCGAGCTGCACCACCTCGGCGGCCCGGCGTGCCGAACCGTTCCGGACGACGGGCAGCGCGTGAATACTTTAGTCTATGGCACTTTAGTCTACAGTCGCCCACAATAGAGTTGTCGGGCGATTACTCCGAAAGGTGGCTTGGTGTATACTGTCAGCCACCCGGGAACCCCGAATGGAAATTCCGGACAATCCAGGCGTTTCGAGAGCACCGGGGCAGATTCCAGGAGGTCTTATGAACACCGTCAGCGGGCGGGTCGTCGTCCGAGAAACAGGGGCTGGGATTCCCAACCTCCTTGTTGTTGCGCTGGATGTCGGAGCGGCATCCACCGCATCCGCCGGGGCTCCGAAGGGTGGGCCGGTCCATCCGGGTTCCCGGCACAGCCGCCTGGCCTCGGTCCTGACCGGCGAGCAGGGGCAGTTTCAGCTAGCCTACGAAGACCCCGCAGGCGGCGCCCGGCCGCGGCTTGCGCTGCTGGTGCAGGCGCCCGAGGAGGTCACTGCGGGCGAACACCCGGGCGGAGGAGCCGTGCTCTACTACTCCCCTGTGCCTCGCGAAGACGCGGCCCCGGCCGAGAGCTTCATAGTGAGGTTGCTCGCCGACCAGCTCGACCGCCTTGGGATTCCGTACCCCGGCAGCGGCTTGGCGGATCTTTCCGAGTTTGACAGCGGCGTGGCGCTGACAGACGCGCTGCGCCAGCGGATCAGGCCGCGGCTGGCGACACGCATGGAAACCCACCTCCGGGCGGCGGAGCGCACCCGGCGCGCCTTTGCGGAGTACGACCAGTCCAGCGTGCCGCTGGATGTGCGCGCCGACCACACGTACTTCGCGCCCGGCGACGACCTGATGGCTGCGCAACGCGCCATCCTCCTCCGGGACCTGGAACGCCTGCACCGTTCGCGGTCGCGGCGCATGTACCACATGCGCATGCGTGAAGGGGATCTTGAGGGGCTGGATCTCCGGGTGGATGAACAGGGCCGGCGGACGATTTCTGCGCTGCGGTTTCTGGATCGCATCCAGGGGCGATACAAGGGCGTCGATGTCGAGCGGATCCGCGGAGCGCTCGCGCCGTGCAGGGAAGCCGCCAAGGCGCGCGAGATCGTACAGGGGATCACGGGGGCGGCGCCAGCCGCGGCGCCGGCCCAGGGGCCCCCTCCAGACCCTCCTGCGGCGCCACAGGAAACGCTCGACGAAACCATCCGCCGCCTGGTGGCCCGGCACGTGGAGCCGGCGACGGCCGCCGAAGGCGAGATGCGCTTCGGCGTGGCGCCGCGGCCCGGGCAGAACGAAGTCACGCTCTCCATCAATACGCTGGAGTTAAGGGGCGGACCGGCCGACGTCACCGCCTATCACGATTTCCACGATCTCCAGATCGCCTTCGAATACATCTGGAAAGAGGTCTTTGACGCCTATCTGGAGGAGCAGGGCCGCCAGGCATACGCCGGCTGGATCGAGAGGAAGGCGGCCTACGGAATTGACGACGGCCAGGACCCGCCCATCGGCGGGCCCAACGACCTGCGGCGCTGGCTTCAGGACGTAGGTGGCGTGTGGAGCGCTTTACAGCCAGAGATGGATTTGCCCGCCATCTTGGTCCCACTCATGAAGAAGCGGGACGCGGAGGGTCGGGTGGAGCCGCCGCGGCCCCCAGTCGCGGCCCAGCAGGAGAACGAAAACGTCGCCTTCGCGCCGCCGTTGCCGATGCTAGTGGAAGCGGCAGGCAGACCGTACAAATTCGACGTGTTTGCGCCGGACTCCTGCAATTACGGCATCCTCGTCACCTACCGCCAGGAGTGGAAGCCGCTGCGTTACCAGGTGGGAGACCTGGTCTCGACCGTGCCCCTGGCCCCGCGGGAGACCCGCCGCTACACCAAGCGCCGCGTGGTCAAGAAGAGCCGGTCGCGCAAGGAGATCGAGAAGGCTCTGCGCATCCGCCGCCAGGACTCCGCCGATACGAAGCGGGCGGATGGCGAGATCGTGGACCAGGCCGTCAACCGCACCAACTTCAAGGCCACGGCCGAAGGCGGCGCCACCATCGGAGTGCTAAGCGCCAGCGCCTCGGTTGGCCTGCAACAGGACAGCGAAACACGCTCGTCCCAGACCAAGAAGGACTTTCGCGAAGCCGTGCTCAAGGCGGCCGAGGAGTACCAGCAGGAGCACCACCTGGAAGTCGAAGTCGCCGAGAGCGAGGAACTCGAGGAAACCGTCTCGGGCGAGATCACCAACCCCAACGACGAGATACCAGTCACCTACCTGCTGTACGAGTTGCAGCGCGTCTACCAGATCCGCGAGCGCATCCACCGGATCAGGCCCGTGATCCTGGTGGCAAACGAAGTTCCGGGGCCGGACGAGATCACCGACCCCTGGCTCCGCAAGCAGGAGTGGATCCTGCGGCGGGCCATGTTGGACGACTCCTTCGTTGCCGGGCTCGAGGCGCTGCTGCGCAGCGAGGAAGCCGACCAGGATGCGGTCGATGCGTTGCAAGCCAACGTTGACCGTCTGGCCAGCGTGGTCGAGGGCATCCAGCAGCAGGTCGCCGCCACCGCCGCCAAGACCGCGGACGCCTTCAGCCAGTTGCAGACCGTCCAGGCCGCCCAGGCGGCCGCTGTGGCAGAGCAAGGCACCGAGGGCATTTTCGAGAGCATCGGCGAAGGTCTTTTCGGCGAGCGAAAAGACGAGGACCCCGACGCGGCGCGTATCCGGGTCGAGCGGGCCAGAGCTGCCTTCGACCTCTTCCAGCGCCAGGAACAGGACCTGCGCGCGCGGCTGATGAGCGAGATGAACGCGCTGGAGGCCGCTACCGACAAATGCAACCAGGCAGTGCAGGAGCAGAAGAACCGTGCGGCGGCGCGCGACCGGCTGCGCGAGCATGTCCGGGAAAACATCCTGTACTACATGCAGGCGATCTGGGACCACGAGCCGCCCGACCAGCGCTTCTTCCGCTTGTACAACCGGAAGGCGTTGTGGGTCCTGGAGCCCGGCGAGGAGGCCCGCATCGAGGTGGACGCCGAGCAGCTCGGCATCCAGATTCCCCTGCCGCCGGATGTCGCGGTGGAGGAGCGCGACCTGGTGGAAATCGCCGATCTCGACAATCTCATTGGCTACAAAGGGAACTACATGATCTTCCCCTTGCGGGTGAGGAGCTACCTGACGACGTTCATGATGCAGGACTATCTGGACGAAGCCATGGGCCTGCGCGACCCCGATGAATTCGACAACTTCACTACCGAGGAGCTGATCGATTACATCCAGTGCGTCTACAACCGCGACCCGGCGGGCTTCACCGACCAGGACCGGGAGCGCTTCCGGCGACAGTTGGAGGAACGTCTGACGGCGCCGCGGCGCGAGTCCGACATCGTGATCGTTCCCACCGACTCGCTGTTCATCGAGGCGCTTCCGGGGAAGCACCCGCTGCTCGAGGACTTCAAGCTGATCCACCGCGCTGTCGACGTCAAGAAGGCGCAGGCCGAGGTGCGCAGGGGAGAGCTGGAGAACCTGCGGCTGGCGGCGCGGCTGCTCTCGGGCGAGCGGGAAGATCCCGACGTGGAGCGCAAGATCGTGATCGAGCGCCACTCTCCCGATGGCGACGTCATCGTGGCGCCGGAGGGCTGATTCCGTGGCCATCCCCGACGACGCGCCCCAGCCGCGATGGACCGTCGACCTGCCCTCGTTTGCCAACCGCCTCCGGGCTGTGCGGATCAGCGATGAGGAGCGCGGCTTGCGGCTTCGGTCGGGCCGGACGCTGCCGGCGCGTCGCCCGCAGGTGCGGTGGTTCCCGCCCTCGGGCGTTGGCGGCGACCTGCCTCTGCTGCGGCGCCGCATCGCCGAGTTCTTTGCCTCCCGGCCGTCGACGATCGAGAACTTCTATCATTTCGTACTCGCTCATCCCGAGTTCACTTCCCTTGCTCCCCTCCGGCAGCGGCTAGATTCGCTCGAAGCCTATTTGAGTCGGGTTAGCATCGAGAACCGATCCTGGGCGCCGCTATGGACTCTGGCCGGGTACTACGACGGGATCCTCTCGTTCGTGCTTTCGCTTTTCGAGGGGCTGGCCGGCCTGCTGACGCTGTGGGTCCGGGCTTCTTCGGAAATGGGGCTCGAGATCGAGCGCATGCGCACGGCACGGAACCGTGTTGCCGCCGCGCGCCAAGCATTTCACAGCCTGATGAACGCGGGAGCGCGGTTGCCGGATGCGCTGTCCACAATGTGGGACGGCTGGGTGAATTCGTTTGTGGGGCCGATCCGCGAAATCCGTCAAGCTCTTCACGAGGGAAACCCCTTCCGCCTGCAACGCGGCGTCACGCTTCTGGCGAGTGCCGTGCTGGATGCAATCCTGCTAGCCGAGGGAGTGGCGAGAGGGCTGCTGCTAGGGGCAAGGCGCGCGGGGGCGGCCCTCGGCGCGGCGGCTGAAGCGGCAGCGCCGACGGAAGCACGCACCTTGGCGCGAACGAGGGCCGCCTTTTCTGAGGCGCTCGAAGAGGCTGCGCCTGCCGAGGCTGGCCTGGCCCGCGCCAGGTCATTGCCCGAGGCCACAGAACGGGCGTCCCCAGCGGCTGAGGCGCTGTCAGCCGCTGAGCCACCTCCGGCTCGCCCCACAGGCCCTGCCGCAAACATAGGCGCCGCTGTGGACAGATTCATCGCCCGCTTCGCCAAGCTGAGCCGTGACGCAGCTACTCGCTCGGCGGTGGAGGAGTTGTTCCGCCGCTCCTCGAATGCCGCCAATGACGTGCTTCGCCGGGCGGCGGCAGCCGAGTTGGATCGCATCACGAGTCTGCTGCGCGACCCTGATGTCATTTCGGTGCGGGTGATTCCTGGACGCGTCGGTGGGCGCACGCCGGACCTGGCCGTGAGGTATCTCGGCGCCGCCGCCGAAACCAGGATGGAGATCACCGCGCTGACGCAGGCCAGAAAGGGTCTGCGCATCGTGGGCCAGTTTCCGGCCCAGACGCGTATCTTGGTTAACCAGTTGGTGGCTGCCGTGGCACGCAAAGCCGGTGGGCAGCTTGCCTCCCAGGTGGCGGGCCTCGCTCCCGGGGGCACTATCAGCGTGCGCGTCATGTTCGGCGGAGCCGAAATTCGGCCGATGATTGACCAGGCCATGTCCCGGCTGGCGCGCCGCCTGACGCAGTGGCCAGACGTGGAACGAATCGAGTGGACCATCCTCGGCCAACGCCCCGGACCTTCAGCGCCGTTGAGGAGGACGCGCCTGGTCTTCGAGCGTCAGGCTTCGGGTGCTTTCAAGCGGCTGCCCTGACGCTCCACCTCCACTGCGCACACCCGCGCGTGCCCCGTGCGACCGCTGGCGAATGTGATGAGCCGCTGGTCGTGAGAGAAGGCGGGGTGCGGATGGGTCCGCTGCAAGCCGTAGACGGAGTCGGTGGGCGCCTCCATCCAGCTCAGCGCGCCGGCGACCACCTCGGTTAGGAACAAGCCCGCGTCGGGGTGATTAGTGTCGCAGAGCACCAGCGTTCCGGAGCGGTTGAGCGCGATGTACGAGGCGTTGGACGCGCCGATCACGCCGCGTCAGGGTCTGAGGCT
>CAZIRH010000168.1:0-9542 GCA_964541065.1 uncultured Solibacteraceae bacterium | reverse complement strand
TGTTCGCGTTTTTCGTGATGGTGGTGGCGGCGGCCGAGGCGGCCGTGGGGCTGGCTATCATCCTGACGGTGTTCCGCAACCGCGCCACCTTGCAGGTGGACGAACTGGATTCGCTGAAGAATTGACCATGCAGCACCTCTGGCTGATCCCGGCGTTCCCACTCACGGGCTTCCTGCTCAACGGACTGCTCGGGCGGCGCGCGGGGAAAGCCTTCGTCAACGCGGTGGCCATCGGCACGGTGCTGCTGTCGTTCTTGTGGGCCGTCAAGACGATCTGGGCGCTGGCGCCGCTCGAAACCACGCACCTGGAACGCTACTTCGCCTGGATCGAGATCGGCGACCTCCGCATCGGCTACGACCTGGCCGTGGACCGGCTCAGCGCGGTGATGCTGTTGGTGGTGACCGGCGTCGGCCTGCTCATCCACATCTACGCCATCGGCTACATGGCGCACGAAGGCGGCTACTACCGCTTCTTCGCCTACATGAACCTGTTCATGTTCTTCATGCTGACGCTGGTGCTGGCGGCCAACTTCCTGCTCCTGTTCGTGGGCTGGGAAGGCGTGGGGCTGTGCAGTTACCTGCTGATCGGGTTCTGGTTCCTGCGCCGGAGCGCCACCGACGCCGGCAACAAGGCGTTCATCGTCAACCGCATCGGGGATTTTGGGTTCTCGCTGGCGATTCTGCTGGTGCTAGTGAACTTCGGCTCGCTTGATTTCGCCGCGGTGTTCGCGAAGATCGCGGGGATGCCCGCGGAGGCGAGTGCCGGCGTGCTGACCACCATCGCGCTGCTGCTGCTGGTGGGAGCGACGGGCAAGTCGGCCCAGATCCCGCTCTACGTGTGGCTGCCGGACGCCATGGAAGGCCCCACCCCGGTCTCGGCGCTGATCCACGCGGCCACCATGGTCACGGCCGGCGTCTACATGGTGGCCCGCACCTCGGCGCTGTACCTGAAAGCGCCCCTGGCGCTGGACGCGGTGGCGTGGATCGGCGTGCTCACGGCCTTCTTCGCCGCCACCATCGGCCTCACCCAGTTCGACATCAAGAAGGTCTTCGCCTACTCGACCATCTCGCAGATCGGCTACATGTTTCTGGGCCTGGGCGCGCGGGCCTTCGGTGCCGGGATCTTCCACCTGTGGACGCATGCCTTCTTCAAGGCGCTGCTGTTCCTGGGCGCGGGCAGCGTCATCCACGCCGTGGGCCAGCAGGATCTGCGCGCCATGGGGGGCCTGCGCAGGCACGCGCCCGTCACTTTCTGGACGCTCGTGTGCGCGGCGGTGGCCATCGCCGGGGTGCCGTTCGCTTCCGGCTTCTTCAGCAAGGACGAGATCCTGCTGGCGGCGCATCACCACGCGCCCTGGATGTACTGGCTCGGCGTGCTGACGGCGGGCATGACGGCGTTCTGCGTGTTCCGCGCCATTTTCCTGGCGTTTTTCGGCGAGTACCGGGGCGAGGGGCATCCGCACGAATCGCCCGCGGTGATGACGCTGCCGCTCGCGGCGCTGGCCGTAGGTTCCATCTTCGGCGGGTACTTCAACGTATCGCGCTGGCTGGAACCGCAGTTCCCCGCGCCGCTCGAGCACCATGACCCGGCGCTGGTGGTGATCTCGGTGGCCGCGGGCCTCGCCGGGATAGCCTTGGCCTGGGTGTTCTACGTGCTGTGGCCGGGGCTGGCGGACCGGGTGGCCCAGCGGTTGGGCCTTCTCTACCGGCTGGTCTACAACAAGTACTTCGTGGATGAGGTTTACCAGGCACTGGTGGTGAAGCCCCTGGTGGGCGGCTCGCGCGAAGTGCTCTGGCAGGGCGTGGACGTCGGCGTGATCGACGGCACGGTGAACGGCATCGGCCAGCGTGCGCGGGGGATCGGCGCCGCGTTGCGGCTGCTTCAGTCGGGCTACATCCGCAGCTACGCCACCTGGGTGCTGCTGGGGTCGCTGGCAGCCTTGCTGGCCGTTGGGGTCACGGGAGGCGTGCGATGAACCTGCTCGACGCGGTCCTGTGGCTGCCCCTGGCCGGCTTCCTGCTGCTGGTGCTCGTGCCGCGGGACAAGGAGGAGGTCATCCGGCGGCTGGCGCTGGCCGTCTCGCTGGTGACCTTCGTCTGGTCGCTGGGCTTGCCGCTGGGCTTCCAACGCGCGTCGAGCGACTTCCAGTTCGTCACCAACCTGCCGTGGATCGCCTCGCCGCCCATCCGCTACCAGGTGGGGGTGGACGGGCTGAGTTTGTGGCTGGTGCTGCTGACTACGCTGCTTACGCCGGTCGGCGTGCTGGTTTCCTGGCGGCACATCGACAAGCGGGTCAAGGAGTTCTACGCGCTCTTCCTGCTGATGGAGTTCGGGCTGGTCGGCGTGTTCGTGGCCCTGGACCTGTTCCTGTTCTACGTCTTCTGGGAAGTCTCCCTGGTGCCCATGTACTTCCTGATCGGCGTCTGGGGCCACGAGCGGCGCGTCTACGCGGCGGTGAAGTTCTTTCTGTACACCATGGCCGGCTCGGTGCTGATGCTGGCCGGGATCATCTACCTGTGCACGCTCACGGGGACGTTCGACTACCGGGTGATGCTCGAGCAGATCGTCACCGGCAAGCTGGCGCTGGGGCGGACCGAGGAACTGGTGCTGTTCCTCGGCTTCTTTGCGGCCTTCGCCATCAAGGTGCCGCTGTTTCCGCTGCACACGTGGCTGCCGGACGCGCACGTCGAGGCGCCCACGGCCGGCTCCGTGATGCTGGCCTCGGTGATGCTGAAGATGGGCTGCTACGGGCTGGTGCGCTTCTCGTTGCCGATGTTCCCGGGCGCGGCGCGCGAGTGCGCCGGCTGGATCGTGGCGCTGGCCATCGTGGGGATCATCTACGGCGCGCTGGTGGCCATGATGCAGCCCAACATGAAGAAGCTGGTGGCCTACACCTCGGTCAGCCACCTGGGCTTCGTGGTGCTGGGCATCTTCTCCTTCACCCAGTTGGGCATGGACGGGGCCATCTACCAGATGCTCAACCACGGCATCTCGACGGGCGCGCTGTTCATCCTGGTGGGCTACCTGTACGAGCGGCGGCATTCCCTCGAGATCAAGGACTACGGCGGCGCGGCCACGCCGGCGCCGCAGTTGGCGACCCAGTTCATGATCACGTCGCTGGCCAGCATGGGGCTCCCCGTCCTCAACAACTTCGTGGGCGAGTACCTGGTGTTGCAGGGCGCCGCCCAGGTGAACTTCCGCTGGGCCGTGCTGGCGGCGGTGGGAGTGATCCTGTCGGCCTGCTACATGCTGTGGTTGTACCAGCGGGTGTTTCTGGGCGAGGCGCCGGAGACGGTGCGCTCGCAGGTGCACGATGTGCGGCTGCGCGAGCTGGCCGCCATGCTGCCGCTCATCGTGCTGATGGTGTGGATGGGCACCGCCACGCGCACCTTCCTGCCGCCGATCAGCGCGGCGAGCGCCGCGGTGCTGGAGAAGACGCGCGCGAACCAGGAATACCACGCCCGCGTGCAGCCGCCGCCGGCTGGGGAGTCGCTCCGTGGCCGTTGACTTTGTCCCCCGCGGCGCCGAGTACCTGCGGCTTCTGCCGGAGATCGTGCTGGCCCTGGCCGGCACGCTGGTGATGGTGCTCGAACCGCTGACCCCGGCGCGGAGAAAGCGGTGGCTGGGTTACCTGGGGCAGGCGGGCCTGTGGGCGGCGCTGGCCGGCGCAGTGGCGGCGCATTCGAGCCCGGGACCGGCCTTCAGCGGGCTGGTCGTGGTGGACGGCTTCGCCACTTTCTTCCGCGTGCTGGTGATCGCGGCCGCCATCCTGGTGGCGCTGTGCTCGTACGGCTACCTGCGGCGCGAAGAGGCCGACCGCGGCGAGTACTACGCCCTGCTGCTCTATTCGGTGGCGGGCCAGTGCCTGATGGCCGCGGCCAACGAGCTGGTGCTGATGTTCATCGGACTGGAGATTTCCTCGATCGCCAGCTACATCCTGGCCGGGTACCTGCGGGGCGACAAGCGGGCCAACGAGGCGGCCATCAAGTATTTCCTGCTGGGATCGTTCGCCACGGCCTTCCTGCTCTACGGGATCGCTCTGCTGTACGGGGCGACGGGTTCGACGGTGCTCGATACCATCGGGGCCGTGCTGTCGAGGCGGGGTGCGGGCCTCCTGGTGAGCGCGGCGGCGGCGCTGATGCTCACCGGGCTGGCGTTCAAGGTCTCGGTGGCGCCGTTCCAGATCTGGGCGCCGGACGTCTACCAGGGCGCGCCGGCGCCGGTGGCGGCGTTTCTTTCTGCCGGGCCCAAGGCCGCGGCCTTCGCCATCTTCATGCGCGTCTGGTTCACGGCCTTCCTGCCGGTGAGCGACCGCTGGACGCCGCTGCTGTGGGCCTCGGCGCTGGCCACCATGGTGGTGGGGAACTTCGCGGCGCTCACGCAGACGAACGTCAAGCGGCTGCTGGGGTACAGCTCGATCGCCCACGCCGGCTACGTGCTGGTGGCCATCACGGCGCACTCCGAGGTGGGGACCGCGGCGGTGATGTTCTACCTGGCGGCCTACGTGTTCATGAATGTGGGCGCGTTCGCGGTGGTGGGCTACCTGGCGGGGCGGGGCGAGCAGCGCCTGGAGATCGATGATCTGGCCGGGCTGGGCGCGCGGCAGCCCGTGACGGCGGCGTTGATGACTATCTACCTGCTCTCGCTGATCGGCGTGCCGGCGACGGGCGGGTTCTTCGGGAAGTTCTACGTGTTCCGCGCGGCACTCCATTCCGGTTTGGCCTGGCTGACGGTGCTGGGACTGCTCGCAAGCGCCGTGGCGGCCTACTACTACTTGCGCCTTCTGGTGGTGATGTACATGCGCGAGCCGGCCGAGGCCGCCGAGCCGCTGCCGCCCCCAGGCGCCGCCCTGAAGCTGGCACTCTGGGCCTGCGCCGCCGGCACCCTCCTGCTGGGCCTCTACCCCTCCGCCATCCTCGGGGTCGTCAACGCCGCGGCGGGGGTGAGGTAGAGCCACACCTCAAGGCCCCCAGCAGCGGGCGCGGAAAGCTGCTATACTCGTAGGGCATTTGACTGTCCCGCATAACCTGGCCGAAATTCAATTCTGCCTCGTATAGCCCGCTATCAAATGGCAAGGAGATCACGTGAAGAACATTTTCGTAGGCAACTTGAATTTCGACGCCACTGAAGAGGCGGTCCGCGCACTCTTCGAATCGTATGGAGCCGTAGAGCGCGTCAACCTGGTGACGGACCGTGACACGGGCCGCTCGCGAGGCTTCGCGTTCGTCGAAATGACGGACCCCGCTCAAGCCGATCGGGCCATCGCCGCTTTGAATGGGAGCAGCCTGGATGGCCGGACGCTCCACATCGACGAGGCCCGGCCGAAGACGGACCGCAGCGGCGGTCCGCGCGAGCGCCGAGTGCCTCGCGGGTAGAGCACTTCTCATCCTGACCGGCCGGTCCCCGGAAAGCCGGCCGGAACAAAACTCCGAAGGAGTCTGATGGCTTCGGGATCACACACGACCTACAAGAAACGCCAAAAAGAACTCGCCCGCCTCGAGAAGCGGCGCGATAAGGCCGCCAAGCGGCTGCAACGCAAACTAGAGAAGCGTCCTCCTAGCCCCGGCAACACCGATGATGAAGGCGTTGCCCCTCCAACTCCGGCGTGACAGGTCACTGTCGGCATCTTTGGCCGGAACGCCATGGGGGCGCAAGGACTGCACCGCCGCCGTGCGGTATTCCCGTGAGGAGGTCCTCGTCCATGACCGGCAGGATCAAGAGCTTGAGCACCGGAAGTGCATCCGGCTTTATCACGGCGGAGGACGGTGCGACCGTCTATTTCCACTCCGCCGGAGTGTTGGCGTACGACATCACGTCTCTTTCCGTCGGTCAATTGGTGGCCTTTGACGTGGAGAGCGGAAGCTGCCCCAGGGCGACCAACGTCTGCGTGCTGCGACAGCACCACGTCGCGGGCGCGCCGGCGAAGCGTCCCGAGACCGCCCATCTCCGCTACATGGGCTTCGACCAGACAGAGAGTATTAGGGCTTACAGGTTTCAGAGCGTTTCGCCGGGCGAAGACACCAAGACCTTCATCGTGACCACCGACCTGGCCCTGTTCAGGAAGCATCACGTCGGCATACAAGAGGGGCCCGCGTTGTGTTTGCAGACGCTGGTGGCGGAACTGGCTGGCGCCCACTCCATCCCGCGGCCGCCCTTGCACCGCGCGCTGACCGACCAGGATATGCTCGCGCATCTGGCCAGCCGACCGGCTCCCGCCAGGAGGCCTCGTCCCAAGACACCACCGCGCCCCCACCCGGTATCGCACTACCCGGTAGCGCACTAGAGGTGACTCATGAAGATACTTCTCGTCTCGCCCAGGACGGGACGGCTGTCGAAGACCCCGGCTGCGCTCATGATTCCCCAGCTTGGCCTCCACATCCTCGAGGGCCTGACACCACCCGAGCACGAGGTGAAGATCGTCGAGGAAGAAGTGGAAGACATCAACATAGACGAGCCCTGCGACCTGGTGGGGATCAGTTGCATGACCGCCAACGCGCCCCGGGCCTATCATCTGGCCGATGAGTTTCGGCGGCGGGGTAGGAAGGTGGTCCTGGGCGGGGTTCACCCCTCCATCCTCCCTGACGAGGCCATGGGGCACGCCGATGCAGTGGTCGTCGGGGAGGCCGAAGGGGTCTGGAATGAGGTGCTCGCCGAGGCATCGTCGGGAACTCTAAGGCAGCGCTACCATCGCCCCGACTGCGCTTTGGACCGCTACATCCCTATGCGGAAGGGGAGCTTCGCCCGCAAGACTCCTTTCAACATCCTCCCTGTGATGACCACTCGTGGCTGCCCGTTTGACTGCGACTTCTGTTGCGTCTCTGACCTGTTCGGGAAGAGAATCCGGCACTTGCCGGTGGTCAATGTTGTTCGCTTCATCCAGGAGACCGGCGGGAAGAGGTATCTCTTCCTCGACGACAACATCATCGGCGACCGACGCTACGCCCGCGAGCTTTTCGCGGGCATCACACCGCTCGGCATCCAGTGGGTTGGGCAGGCCTCGGTGTCGTTAACCCGGGACCGGGAGCTGATGAAACTCGCGGCCGACAGCGGCTGCGCCGGACTGTTCTTCGGGGTCGAGAGCGTGTCGGCGGCCCAGCTTCAGAAGATGCGGAAGTCGTTCAAGGACATCGCCCTGGTCGAGGACGCCATCAAGAGGGTCCGTGACGCGGGAATGTTCTTTCACGCCTCTCTCGTCTTCGGTTTCGACGAGGATACGGAGGCGATCTTTCCCGAGACCCTGGAGTTCCTTGCGCGGAACAAGATCGGCACGGCCACCTTCAACATTCTCACGCCCTACCCGGGCACCAGGGTTTATGCGCAGTTCAGGCGGGAGGGCCGGCTCCTGACGCGCGACTGGAGCCATTACGACCATGCCACGGTGGTCTTCAGACCCAGGAACATGACCCCGTACGAGTTGCAGGAAGGCAAGGCGTGGGTCAAGCGGCAGTTCTCGACTCTGTCGTCCATAGTGCGGCGCTTGCCGGCAAACCTGCGGCACCCGCTCTACTACGTGGCCACGAACCTGGCCATCAGGAAGAACGCCATCGAGGACTACCAGGACTTGCCTCGTCAAAAGGCCGAACTCTTCGACCAGGGTCATTTTCTTCACCCTGCCGGGGCCATAGATGTGTTGCCCGGCGAAGGCTGGGCGGCCGAGCCGTCAGCTTGATGCCTCATGCCTCTGTTGGGCCGCGCCGCGAACGCCCCTGAGCTACGTTCTCCCGAGGACCAGGGGAAGAAGAACGACCGCGAAGAAGACGCTCTGCCCTGAGTGGATCGCAATGGCCATCCAGGTGCCGCGAAACAGCCTGGCTGGGAGGGCGAAGAGCAGCGCTCCCACCACGATCCCGCCCGGAATCCCCCACGGCTGGTGCAGGTGGTAGGCGCCGAAGAAGGCACCGTTGGCCAGCCAGCCCAGAGCCGCCATGGGTAGGGCCGCCGCGGCCCAGATGCCCAGGAGTTGAACGACGGAGTACTGGGGCAGAGGCGGCTCAGGTGAGGCTGGGATTGTACTGGCAGTCCTCACATTTCTCCCTCGCGCGTCACCGCGAGAAGGTAGCCGCCCCTGGGGTCAGCCTGCCGTTCCTTGCTCCTTCGCCTGGCGGCTCGCCAGGATGGGCCGCAAGTTGGAAAGCGTCTTCAGGGAGTTGAACCAGAAGGGCGCGCCCAGGCTCAGAAAGGCGGCGCTGAGTAGAATCCCCAGCAGGTGCCTTTTGCCCTCGTAGTTGAAACCGGGGTACGGCGAGGGGATCAGTTGCCAGCCGGAGCTTTCCAGGCGCGTTCGAATCGCATCGGCACGCTTGGTCAGTTCCGCCGATACCAGCATTCTGTATTCAGCGAGGACGCTCTTCTTGCCGGCTTCGTCCGCTTTGAGGCGCGGTTCGAGCCACGCCAGGGCGGCGGGAAGGCCGTCGAAAGGCGGCGGGGCTTCGAGATCCTTGGCGGCCGGCTGTTTCTCCTTCAGAGCCGCGAGCGCAACCGCATAGGCCTGCGGTTCGGTGGTTGCAGGCAGGGTCTGAAGAGCGCTCTCCGGCAATCTCACGATCCCCGCGGCTTCTTCCATCAGGGCGTCTCTGCTGCTGACCAGGCTGGCGCGCATCTGCGGGTTGGACGCCAACTGCTCCAGCAGCCTGAAAGAGTCGAGGTGAGTCACAAAAGCGACCACCACGGCGAACAGCACGGTCCACAGCCGCATCTGCAACGCGAACCGCTGGGACACGCGGTCCATGACGGTGTTGAACAGGGTATCCAGCTTGCCCAGGGACTGCCGCGACGTCTCCCAGAGCTGCTGGACCATCTTGTCGATCTGAAGCGCATAGCCCGGGCTGAGGCCACGGAAGGCTTCGGAGAGCATTTTCACCTTGCGAGCCGCCTCAGGATCGGACTCTCCGAGCACACTGTCGATCATATTCGCGGTGCTGGGATCCTTGGTTTTCAGGTCGGCGGATATTCTGCTCAGGGTGCGGACCAGTTCATCGGACCGGACAGCCGAGGCCAGGGTCCAGCGCTTCAGCAGCCAGCCCAATACCCGGCACTTCTGATACTTCGAAAAAGCGGAATCGGAGATCAGCGGGTGGCGCAGGACGGCTTCCGCCTGCGCCGTCAGGCGCGGATCGATGCTCTGGAAAAGCGTCTTCAGGCCCCAGAGCAGGTTAGTGCCGCGCAGCCCAAACAGCGCGGACACGATTTGAGTCAGGATCGTGATCAGCAGGCTCACGCCCAGCATGACCACGGCGAAGGCGATCACGGTGTCCAAATGTTCCAGCGTCATTGTGCACCTCCCAGGCGCTCAAGGTAGAGTCGAGCAAGGGTGCGGGTGCTCAAGATTTCACTCTCGCATCCCGGCCACCCTTGAGTATACGCCTGAGCGGGGCGCGGCGAACCGCAATTTGCTCGCAAAAGGTTGGCAGGCAAGGGGATCGGGAAGGAGGGACGCGGGCATCGTCCCCGCGGGGGTCCAGCGGGGGGAAGTATACTTGAGAGAGGGGCTGGTATGAGGACGTACTGGAAGTTGGCGGCGCTCATCGCGGGGATAGTGGGGG
>CAZIRH010000167.1:0-9665 GCA_964541065.1 uncultured Solibacteraceae bacterium | reverse complement strand
GCTCGGCCTTGTGCTCGGGGTTGAAGCGGAAGTGCAGCAGCGTGTTGTAGTGCTGGCTCGAAATCAGGATGACGTCGCCGCCGCGGCCCCCGTCGCCGCCGCTCGGCCCGCCCCGCGGCACGTATTTCTCCCTGCGGAAAGCCAGGCACCCGTTGCCGCCGTCACCTGCCTTGATCGAGATGATGACTTCGTCGATGAACATGGCAAAAAGGGGGGCAAAAAGGGGGACAGGGCTGCCTGTCCCCCTTTTTCTGGGCCTAGGAGGCCGCGCGCACGTTAATGAACTTGCCCATGCGGCCGCGGTCGCGATACTCGACCAGGCCCGCGATCTTGGCGAACAGCGTGTCGTCCTTGCCCCGGCCCACGTTCTCGCCGGGCTTGAACTTGGTGCCCCGCTGCCGCACCAGGATCGAGCCACCCGGTACGAGCTGCCCGCCGAAGACCTTGACCCCCAGCCGCTGCGCGTTCGAGTCGCGCCCGTTGCGCGAAATGCCGGTGCCTTTCTTTTTCGCCATGACGGTTCCCTTACGTGACGATCTCGAGCACCTTCACCCGCGTGAGGTTCTGCCGGTGCCCTATGGTCCGCTTGTACTGCTTCTTGCGCTTGAACTTGAAGACCATGATCTTCTTGCCCCGGTAGTGCTCGGTGATGGTGGCGCGGACCTTGGTGTCACCCACCTCCGCCCCGGCCAGCAACTGGTCCGGCTCGTGGAACACCGCCAGCACGCGGTTCAGCTCGACCTCGGTTCCCACCGGCCAGGGCAGCCGGTCGATCTCGATCTCTTCGCCGGGGGCCACACGGTACTGCTTGCCGCCGGTCTCGATGACTGCGTACATGCGATAACCTTCGAATGCTGGTTGCGTTGGGAGCCGCGTCGGGACCGCGGCGCGCTGAACCCCGCCCACTGCGGGTGACGCTTCTCTATCTTACAACAACCGGGGATGGAGCCGCTACTGGCTAAGCCCCTTCCCAGCCCGCGACCGCTTTCTTGACGCCGAACAGCGGCAGGGCCGGGCCGGTCTTGCCCTCCTGGATGCCCACCAGGCTCATGGCCAGGCGCGTGAACTGCTTGCCGAGCTGGGTGTCCGGGGCCAGCAGCCGGCCCTGGGCGCACGCCTTGTAGAGTTCCGGGTAGCTGTTGGGCAAGCGGGCATGCACAGGCAGCCCGATCAGGCGCTCGACCTCCTGGATGGTGAAATCGGCATCGCGCGGGGCACGGTTCACCAGCAGCCGTATCCGCTCCTCCTGGTATCCCACACCTCGCAGGGTCTGCATGATGTTCTTGGTCTGATACAACGCCGGGACCTCGGCGTGCGTCACCAGGAACACCTGATCCATGTGCTCCATCAGGCTCAGCAAAAAGCCGCTCAGTCCCCGGCCCAGATCCGCGATGATCCAGTCGTAGTTGGTCCGCGCAAAACGCAGCACCTCCCGGAACCGTTCCGCATCCAGATCCTCCGCCAGCACGGGCTCGGAAGGAGAGGAGATGACCTCCAGCCGCGGGCAGCCGTTGGAGACCAGGGCCTTCCAGTAGCTGAGGTCCAGGCGGTCGATGTTCTGGGTGGCGTCCAGGACGGAGTACGGGGTCTTGCAGTTCATCACGAAGCCCACCACCCCGGCGGTCATATCCAGGTCGGCCAGCAGGATCTCTTTCTGGGTGAGCCGCTCGAGCTCGGCGGCCAGGTGACAGGCGATGGTGGTGGCGCCGCAGCCGCCCTTGACCGAGAGCACGCCCACAACCTTGCCGCCCACGCCCCTGGCGCTGTCCTGCTCGACCCGCTCGCGGGCGATGCGCGCGATGGCTTGCAGCAAGCCCTCTTCATAGGGCGGATAGACGTACTCTCTCGCTCCGGCCCGCAGGGCCCCCAGGATGGTCTCCGGGTCCACCGTGTCGTGCAGCACGATGACCGGCGCCGACGACACCGTGCGGATGCGCCGGACGGCATCCTCCAGCCGCGAGGCGGCGTACTCCATCACCAGCACGTCGGGGTGCGCACGTTCCAACTGAAGCAGGAACTCCGACCAGCGCACAATCTCAGCCTGCTGGAGCACCACCCGGACGCGGGCCTCTCGCAGGCAGTTTTGCGCCACCTGCGATAGCTCGCCGTCAGCGATCACCAAGCCGGCCGACAAAAAGTGCATGAAATGTTTTCGCTGTAGATCAGTGACGCCTCACGCCGAGACGGCGTTTCGCCGCGGCTTTCACGGAGAACCCGTCCCGGCCCTGGCTGCTCGAGCGGGGGATCCGGGCCAAATCCTTGGCCCAGGCCGTCAGCGCCCCGTGTTACACGGACACCACAGGCGCGAAGCGACCAGACCATTATGCGGTAGGCATCCACAATTCGACAAGTGCCATGAAGTTAATGTCTTGCATTAACCAACGATAACCTGGGCCCACGCCCGGCCCGCCGGGGCTTAAAATTGGAGCATGCATCCGATCTCTCGACGCACTCTGCTGGCCGCCACCGTCTCCTCGCTGGCTGCCCGTAGCTACGCCCGCCTGGCGGGCGCCGCCGACCGCCTCCGGGTGGGCGTCATCGGCTGTGGGGGCATGGGCACCGGCCACATCCGGGCGCTGCTGAACATGAAGGAATCCGACAACCTGGAAATCGTCGCGGTGTCGGATGTCTACCAGAAGCACCTGGACCGGGCGGCGCAGCTCACCGGGGCGCAGCCGCATCAGGATTACCGTAAGTTGTTGGAAAACAAAAACATAGATTATGTTCTGATCGCCAGCCCCGAGCACTGGCACTACCAGATGACCCTGGAGGCCGCCGCCGCCGGCAAGCACATCTACTGCGAGAAGCCTATGACCCAGACCTCCGAGCAGGCCAAGCGCGTCCTGGCGCGCATCGCCCGCGCCGGGGTCAAGATGCAGGTGGGCGTGCAGGGCATGTCGGATGATTCTTACGAAACCGCCACCAAGTACGTGAAAGCCGGCGTCTTGGGCGATGTGGTCATGGCCCAGATCGACTACTCCCGCAACCACTCGGGCGACTTTTGGGCCGGCCCCCTGGACCCCGACGTGCGCCCCGGCGTCAACCTCGACTGGAAGGCCTGGCTCGGGCCCGCCCCCAAGCGCTCCTTCGACCCGGACCGCTTCCAGCACTGGCGCCGCTACTGGGACTACTCGAGCGGCATTGCCAGCGACCTGTTCATCCACCGCGTCACCCGGATCATCAAGGCGCTGGATCTCACCTTTCCCGAGCGCGGCGCCGGCTGCGGCGGCAAGTGGCACTTCAAGCAAAGCGCGGCCGAGATCCCGGACACCTTCAACATCATGCTGGACTACCGCGGCGGACCCACCGTCGTGCTGGTCTCCTCGATGGCCAACGACACGCTCATCGAGCACGTGCTGCGCGGCCACAAGGCCACGCTCCAGTTCACCCGCACGGGGTTCGTCATCCGCCCGCAGAAGCAGTACGCCGGGGAACTGAAGGAGATAGTCCACCAGAAGACCGGCGGCGAGGACATCACCCTGCACCATCGCAACCTGGCGCGCGCCATCCGGCTGGGCGAGCCGCTCAAGTGCGACTGCCGGCTGGGCTACTACGGCGTGGTGGCCTGCGAGATGGGCGTGCGCAGCTTCCGCCAGCAGAAATACGTGCGCTGGGACCGCGCCAAGGAGAAGATCGTCAACGCGTGAGCGGGCCACTGCGGTCCAAGCGCCGTAACCACGCAGTAGTCCCCCTCCCGCCGGAACTCCACGCGGACCCCGTTCAGCGTGACGGCCTGCACGGCGGGCGCCAGTAAGCGCAACGGCCCGCCCAGCGGCTCCCCGGTCCGGACATCCACGCTGGCGCCGTCCGCCGAGAAGTCCGCCTCGACCGGCACGGGCCGGTCCAGTTCCAGCAGCACTTGTCCGCCCTGCTCGAGCTGCGTGGCCCCGGCCAGCGCCAGCCGCCGCAGGGCGCCTTCCGCGCGCCGCACGTAGCGCAGTACGCCCGCGGCATCGAGGGACAGACGGTCGTCGAACTGGGCACCTGTGATCTCCAGCCACTCGTCCGGGGAGCCGCGAAATGATGTGATGCCGGCCGCTTCCCCGTATGGCTCCAGCAGCGTGACGAACCTGGTCTCGGCGCCTCGGCGGCGCGCCATCACGAAGGGCACCGGCCTGAGCAGGTTCGGCCCGAGGCCCTCGCCTGCCACCACGGTGGTCTCCGGCGCCGCCAGCATCCACACCCGCAGGGCGCGCAACGGCAGATCGAAATCCGTGACCTTGACCTGCCCCGCCGCCGGGTATTCGAGAACGATGTCGTCGGCGTAGAGCGCGCCCTGCGCGGGCCCGCCCGCGACGCTGGTGAGCTCGACGGCGGCGGTTTTCACCGGCAGGTCGAAGACACCGTCGTTGTTGCCCAGGTAGTGCGACCAGCGCGCGGGGTCGCGCGCATCGAGCTGGCGCCATCCCGTCCAGTTGATGGGACCGACGGTGAAGACGAACCGCTCGTCGGTGGCATCGTAGAGCCGCAGCGCCAGCTTGTGCCCGGAGCCGTCGCCGTAGATCTTGAGCGCGAGGCGCGCCGGAACCTCGGCGGGCGGAGGGGCCGGGACCGGCGCCGAGAACAGAATGTAGCCCTGGGCGGCGCTGAAATCGTAGTTCATGCGCCCGCTGAAGCTGCCGGAGGCGACCTGCTCCCGCGAGTACAGAAAGCTGGAACGGATGTCGGAAAGGTTGGCCCAGGTCGAGCCGAAACTCGGGTTCTCCGGGTCGCTCATGTCGAAGCCGGCCTGCCAGGCTTTGCTGGTGGTGGCCGCCCGCGTCTGGCTCAGGTGCTGGTAGCCGTTGGCGGCGGGAAAGGCCGAGTACGGCGCCAGGGCCAGCGGGCTGGAGAGCCTGCCGTAGTTGTGGTACACCCAGTCGAAGCGGTGCGCCGCGCCGTCGGTGGAACGCGCATCGAACACATCCACCGCATACTCAGGCGTGAGGATGAGCGTGCGCTCCAGCGCGGCCTGCTGGTAGGCGGGTCCCGCTTCGGCCCGCGCCGCGCTCACCGACCCGAGCGCCACGAACGCCTTCACGCGGCCCGTGGCCTCGCTCTGGATCCGCTCGTCCACCACCACGGTGTTGTGCGCCACCGTCACCTTGTCCCAGGTGTTGTGCGTCTGCGCCGCGTAGGACTGCGTGCCCGGGTCCACCGCCATCACCCCGCCGCGGGCGTAGGAGACGAAGTTCAGCTTGTCGTAGTGGCCGTGCCCGCCGCCGTGCGGGCCGAACTTCATCACCAGGTAGTGGTCGCCAGCCGCCGCGCGCAGCACCGCGTTCCCGGAGTCCTCCAGCAGCGCGCTGCCCACCGGCAGCGGCGCGCCTGGCGGGAACGTCTCGGTGCCCCACAAGAGCGCTTCGCGGCCGCGCGCCCGCCGCCCCAGCACCCAGGCAAACACCGGATCCGCGTACCGTCCGTAAGCGATCTCGTAGAGTCGGTCGTAGGAGAACAGGTTGACGTTGCCGCTGTCGCTGAACGCCGGCAGGCCCCCGTCCGGCATGGCCAGCAGCAGCGGCGCCTCGAACATGCGCCGCAGCGGGCGCTCGGCGTACAGGTCGATGCCCGCCCGCCAGGCCATCTCCGCCAGTTGGCACAGCGGGTCCAGCGCGTAGAAGTGGTAGCCCCAGGCGCCCTCGTACCAGACGCCGTCGCCCCAGACGCTCTCGCGCATCTGGAACCGAAACCCGCCTTTGGGATCATCCAGGGCCCTGGCGATCAGCCCCTGGTCTTCCAGCGCGAAGCCCACCGCGCCGATGGCGGCGTTGTGCCAGGACTGCCAGTTGCTCTTGCCGGCGTTGTAGCGCCCGATGATGGCCGCGGCCGCGCGCAGCAGGTCCTGCTCGATGTGCGCGCGCTGCGCGCTGTTCAGCACGCCGCTGTCCGCGATCAGGTCGTAGGCCCAAGCCATGGGAATCAGCCACCCGGATTCGTCGAGCGTCTGCGCGGTGACGCGGGCGCCGCTGGTCGAGTTGGGTCGGTTGTTAGTGTCCTTGATGGGATAACTCGCGTAGATGTCCGCGTAGGCCAGCAGGATCTCGGCCGCGGCCTGGGCGAACTGTTTTTTTCCGGTCAGCCGGTAGGCCAGGCCGTTGTCGCGGGCCGCACCCGCCGACTCGCTGTGACGGCGCGCGTAGATCACTTGGTCGTAGGGCCAGCCGCGGTAGCTCTCCCCGTCCACCGGGCAGAGGTTCTCCCCCGGGCCCTTGAACTGAAGGTAGACCCCGTGGCGGGGGCAGATGTACCACAGGGTCCACTGCCCGCCCTCGGGCGGCAGTTCCCAGTGCTCCAGCCCGTAGCGCTGGTTGTGCGCCGCCGGCCAGCTCTCGGCGGCCTGCACGATGCTGGTGCGCACCGCCGCCGCCCACGGCGCCGACTGCGCCAGCCGTTCGATGCGCGCGAAATCCTCGGCCGTCACCAGCAGCCGGGGCGCGGGCCGGGCCGCCAGCGCAGCGGCCGCCGCCACCACCAGCCCGCATGCCGCAGCCTGCCTCCTCATACCCGGTCTTTGCCTTTTGCCTTCTCCCGTCTCACACCCGGCACACCGCCGCGCTCACCGGCTGCGACCCCACCGGAATCATGGTGAACAGGGGAGCGGATCTGGCGCGCGTGGCGGTGATGGCGGCCAGCCGGATGACGGCCATGTCGCCGGAGCGGCGGTTCAGCACCAGCGCGTACTGATCGTCCGGCGTGACGGTGATGAAGCTGGGCTCGCTGCCCACGGCCGCCACGGCGACGGCGCGCCGGGTCTCGATATCCAGGATGGTGACGTCCCGGGTGGACGGGTTGGCCACAAACAGGTAGGAGCCCGAGGCGGCCATCGCCCCGGGCGTCTTGCCGGCCAGAACCGTTTCGGCGATCTCGGTGCTGTAAGGGTAGACGATCACCACCGCGTCCATGCCCGGCCCCGTGATGAACAACTGCCCGCCGTCGGACTTGAAGCAGAAGTTCTCGGGCCGCACGGCCAAGGGAAGCTGCACCAGCAGGCGCCCCGCGGGCGCCTCCAGGACCGACAACCTGCGCTCGTCCGTCAGGCCCGCCACAAGCAGCTTGCCATCCGAGCGGAAGCGCACCAGGGAAACGCGGCGCCCGAGCGCAACCGGCGCCCCGCAGCGCCCGCGAGCCAGGTCCGCCAACGCCACCGACCCGTTTTCACCGAAGCTCACCGCCGCGAACTGGCCGCCGGCGGCGACATCGAAGTCCACGGGCTCGTGCGGCAGGCTGAGTTGCGCCTCCGTACGCAGCCCGTCCCGCGCCAGGCCCAGCAACTGCCTCGGCTCGCGGCACAGCACCCAGAGCCGGGCGCCATCCGGCGCCAGCCGCATGGACACAGCCGCGCGCCCGACCCGCACCGTGCGGCGGAGGGCCAATTCCGAGGGGCTGATCTCGTGCACCGTCCCGGCCTCCGGCGTCAGGGCGTACACCACGTCTTCGCCGGCGAGGACCGCTGTGGGACGGCCGGCCACCCGGATGTGGCGCGCCAGCGTGAACGTGCTCAAGTCCACTGCGGCGATGGCCTGCCCCTCCTGGTTGGCCACGAACGCGTATCCGGGGAAACCGGCGCTCCGTCGGCGCCGGCACCCGGTGAGCGCCAGCGGAGCCAGCAGCAGTGTGCGTCGCTCGAGCAAGCTGATGGACCCATTGTAGCCGAGCCCCGCCGCAACCGGCCCGCGCCCTGGTGACTCCGCCCCGCTAAGTTCGCTAGAATACAGCCTGTAACCCTGTTGAAAGAACCGGCATGACTCTCCGTTCACTGTTCAGCCTGTTTTCCTCCGACCTGGCCATCGACCTGGGCACCGCCAACACCCTGGTCTACGCCAAGGGCAAGGGCATCGTGGTGAATGAACCCTCCATCGTGGCTCTGAACAAGACCACGGGGGCCGTGGAAGCCGTGGGCAAGGAAGCCAAGGAGATGCTGGGGCGCACGCCCGGCAACATCGTCGCCATCCGGCCCATGAAGGACGGCGTGATCGCCGACTTCAAAGTCACCGAGCGGATGCTCAACTACTTCATCCAGAAGGCCCACGGCCGCAAGGTGCTGGTGCACCCGCGCATCGTCATCGGGGTGCCCTGCGAGATCACGCAGGTGGAGAAACGGGCAGTTGTGGACTCGGCCTACCGGGCCAAGGCCAGTGAGGTGCACCTGGTCGAGCAGGCCATGGCGTCGGCCATCGGGGCGGGCCTGCCCATCACGGAGCCGTGCGGCAACATGATCGTGGACATTGGCGGAGGAACCACCGACGTGGCGGTCATCTCGCTTTCGGGCATCGTCTACTCGCGCTCGGTGCGCGTGGCCGGCAACGAGATGGACGACGCCATCATGCAGTACCTCAAGCGCAAGTACAACCTGCTGGTGGGCGAGCGCAGCGCCGAGCAGATCAAGATCGAGATCGGCTCGGCTTATCCCCTGGACAAGCCCCTCACCACGGAAATCAAGGGGCGCAACCTGATCGAGGGCGTCCCCAAGACCATCACCGTGGACGACAGCGAGCTGCGTGAGGCGCTTTCCGAGTGCGTGGCCACCATCATGAACTCCATCCGCGTGGCCCTGGAGCGCACCCCGCCCGAGCTGAGCGCCGATATCAGCGACCGCGGCATCGTGCTGACCGGGGGTGGCGCGCTGTTGAGGAACCTGGACCGGCGCATCCGGGAGGAGACTGGTCTGCCGGTCTCGATCGCCGAGGATCCCCTGGCCTCGGTGGTGCTGGGGATCGGCAAGATGTTGACGGACTTCAAACTCTTGCGCAAAATATCCCTGGAGTAGGAGTGGGGCTTGGCTCGCCCCTGCCTGCGATGGACACTCTGCTCAACCGCTACCGCAATGTCACCGTGCTGCTGCTGGTGATCTTTGCGCAGCTTCTCTTGCTGGCCCTACAGGTCAAGGGCAACCAGGACGTGCGGCTGATCCGCGTCTGGACAGTCAGTGCGGTCACTCCGCTGGCGCGCTTCGCCGAGTGGGTGCGGACCGGCGCGTCCGGCTTGCTCGACAACTACGTCCTGCTGCGCCACCAGGGCGGGGAGAACCGGCGGCTGAAGGTGGAGGTAGGCCGCCTGAAGATGGAGAACCAGCGGCTGAAGTCGGAACTGGAAACCGCCGAGCGGGTCCAGGCCCTCAGCGCGTTTCAGACCCGCACTCCGTCCCGCACCGTGGCCGCGCGGGTCATTGGGACCGGCACCGGCCCAAACTCCCGGGTGGTGTTCGTGGACCGCGGCTCGACGGCCGGCGTGATGAAGGGCATGGCGGTGCTTACCCCGGACGGCATCGTGGGCAAGGTGATCGCGGCATATCCGAGCGCCGCGCAAGTCCTGCTGATCAACGATCCCGCCTTTGCCGCCGGCGTGATCTCGCAGAAGCGCCGGCTGCACGGCACGTTGAAGGGACGAGGAGGCAGCGCCTGCCTGGTGGACTACGTGCCGAACGAGCAGCCGGTCGAAGTGGGCGAATGGTTCTACACCTCGGGCGATGACGGGGTGTTCCCCAAGGGCCTCCCGGCGGGCAGCGTGACGGCGGTGCGTCCGGGCGACACCTTCCAACAGATCCTGCTGGTTCCCTCGGGCCTTCAGCGCGGCATGGAAGAGGTCTTGATCGTGGTCGAGGGGGTGCACCAGGCCATTCCTGAGACCCAGGCGGCCGCCCCCGAGATACACATCCTGCCACCGCCAGCGCCGCAGGCGCCCCCGGG
>CAZIRH010000166.1:0-9670 GCA_964541065.1 uncultured Solibacteraceae bacterium | reverse complement strand
AAGTCCACCGCCAAGTCGGTTACCCACGAGTGGCTGGTGGATTCCCTGGCGGCAACCAGCACGGCGGGCGCCTACGAAGGCGCGGACTTCTCCGCCGAAGCGCTCACCAACCGCATCCGCATGAACAACCTGACCCAGATTTTCCGCAAGGACATTCTGGTGTCGGACACGCTGCGCGAGGTGGACACCGCTGGCATCGCTGACGAGTACCAGTACCAGATTATGAAGGGCATGCGGGAGGTGGCGCGCAACATCGAGTCGGCCATCTTCAGCGGGGCGGCGGTGGTCACGGGCGGGACGGCGTCCGCGCGTGGCATCAAGTCGCTCGGCGCCTTCCTGGCTTCGACCTCCAACTGCATCTCGGCCTCATCCATCGCTGGTGCGTCCTGCATCATCGGGACCGCGCTGGTCAACGCCATGATGGAGCGCTGCTACACCAACGGCGGAAACCCAGACACGCTCTGGGTCTCGCCGGGCGTCAAGGCCGACTTCTCGGCGGCCCAGCTTCCGACCACCTACAACAAGAACCTGAACCAGACCGACAAGAAGCTGGTGATGAACGTCGATGTCTACGAGTCGGACTTCGGCCTGCTCGCCATCGTCCCGGACCGCTGGATTCCGCAGACGGCACCGGACACCGCCTGGACCGCTGCTGGCGGTTCGGCGTCGGGCTTCTCTTTCTACATCACCGAGCGCTCGAAGAATCGCATCGCCTTCCTGCGCCCCATCCGCCACGTCCCCCTCGCCAAGGGCGGGGATGCCACCCGGGGCTTCATCGTCGGAGAGCTGACGTTGGAGGTGTTGCACCCCTCGGCGTCCATCCGCAGCACTGGCGTCTGCACGTAGTTGGTCAATCAACCGGCGGTGCGCCGGTATATATACCGGCGCACCGTGTACGGAGGCGGGTCATGGCACAAGAGAAGGGCCGCATAGCACGGGACCCAACCGGGCTGGGAGTCAAGTCAATCCCCTCGACTTACAACCCCACCCAGGCGCTGCGTGGAATCCTCCGGGAGCTGACCGGAGAAGACTCGTTTCAGGGCACCGGGCGCAACTCTGACGGCACTCTGAACACTGGTCCGCTGGAGGAAACGGAGGGCAGTCGCTGAACTACTACGTCAAGAATCCAGACGGGGCGGTCATCGACTACGTCAGCGACCCCGGGCGGGTGGAGGCCAGCATGCCTCGTTACGAAGGCATGTTCGACGCCATCGCCGAGATTGCTCAGAGGAACGATGACCTGGCCGTGCTGGGCTCCTGGGGTAGGCAGCACTTCAAGTCTGGGATGGCCCGGGTGGCGAGTATTCCGCCCTCGCTCCTGAGCGGACTTCTAATGATTCAACCCGACCTGCTGGCGAGCAAGCCCAAGTTCTACGACTGGCTCGACCGGCATCCTGAGTACCAGACCATCCGACGCCAAGGATAGCCCGCCTTGCTCATCTACTCGGTTCTACCCGCCCGCTACCACGCCTCCTACTACTATCGCGTCTTCGTGCCCCTCAAGACCCTGGAAGACATGGGCCTGGCGGAGGTCATGCTCGATGACCTAAGCCCCAGTATCCCGCTCCAGCAGCGCATCAACGCGGTCTCGCACTCCGACATCTGTCTGTTCTATCAGCCGACCTCGTCCAGCTTGCTCCACGACATGAAGACCATGAACGATTGGAAGCAGGCGAAGGATGATAAGGGCGACTGGCGCTGTCCGCCCTCGTTCGTGGTGGACACCGACGATGACCTGTTCTCGGTCCACCCGATGAATCCGGCCTTCAAAGACCTGGGCATTCGTACCCCGGACGGCGCTCCACTGGCCGACGGCAGCGAGGTTGGGTTCGCCGACGCCGAGGGCCTACGCCAGGTCATGTGGCGGGACGGGACTAATGGCTTCGACATCAAGCGCAACCGCGAGACCCTTCAGGCCCTGCGCGACCTGGCCAACAACGCCGACGCGGTGACCTGCTCGACCCCAGGCTCCCTGGAGTATGTCCGGCGCGAGTATCAGGCCAAGCGTGAGTTCGTCAACCCGAACGCCGTCCGTTTCGACCACTACCCCGACCTGCGCGGGGTCCATGTCGAAAAGGACAACCCGAACGAAGTCCGCATCCTCTGGCAGGGCTCGCCCACCCACTTCGAGGACTGGTACGCCATCCGTCATCAGTTGGCCTCGGTGCTGCGGAAATACCCGCACGTGCGCCTGGTCATCTGGGGGGTGGTCTATCCCTGGGTGATGGAGTTGCTCAACCCCGACCAGGTCATCCACCACAAGTGGCTGCCCTACGAGCAGTACCGCTCGACCCTGGTGACCATCGGACACGACATCAACCTGGCACCGTTGCTGCCAACTCGCTTTTCCAGCGCTCGTTCGGCCATCAAGTGGTACGAGGCCAGCCTGCTCAAGCGGCCGGCGGCGACCCTGGCCCAGCGCGCGGGGGCGTTCGGTGAAATCCAGCACCGCGAGACCGGCATGCTGTTCGACACCCCGCAGGAGTTCGAGTCCAATCTCTGCGAGCTCATCGAAAGCGCCACCCTGCGGAAGACCCTAGGTGAGAACGCCCGGGACTGGGTCCGGGAGAATCGGGACGCCTTCAAGCTGGCCCCGAAGCTGTTGGAGTTCTACGAATCGGTCCGCAAGGAGCGAGCCGAGCGGACTCCGCAGATGACCGATGAAGAGGCTGCGGCCATGAAGGCCGAGATGGAAAAGGCCCGACTCGAAGAGTTGGCCAAGAAGGAGCCCAAGGATGGGGAGCCTGTTCAACCAGTCGGGTCTGGTGTGGGGTGACGCCCAGGCCCAGGTAGCTGACGTCGTCGGGGCCTCCGCGGATTCGGCCATGATGGTTCGGGCTGAGCGCGCGCTGCGCCAGGCCCAGCAGAAGTGGAACAACTACCACCCCTGGACCTGGCTGACCGCCACCGCCTCCGCCAGCGCCAACGCTTCGGGCAACCTCTCTCTGCCGGGCGACTTCCGCACGCTCTACGACATCATCTGGAACGGCGACCCACGCCGGCTCTACTACCTGGAGCCGCGGCTCTACGACCAGATGCGCCCCAACAACGAGAGTGGCACCCCGACCCACTACCACCTGTTCTCGGCCGGGGCCACCGGCGTGATGGGGCTCTACCCGCCGGCCTCGGGAGCCCTGGGCCTGCGCTACTGGCGGCGCATGACCTATGGTAGCTCGGCCTCGGCCTCCGGGGCGGTGGACATCCCGGAAGACTTCGAGGCCGGTTTCCTGTCGCTCGCCAAGTATTACTTCCTGGTGGACAAGGGCGGTGAGCCCGACCGCGCCGCAGCCTGGAAGGAGGAGGGTTACGCCACCCTCAATCAGGCGCGCTCGATGGAGCAGAACCAACCCGACCAGATGGGCGGGTTCCTGCCGGGCTACCTGTCTGAGCAGGTGGCCTGGAACCCGAACTCGACTGCGGGGCTCTGATGGCCCGCCACGGCGAGGACTTCAGCGGCGGGCTGGTCACCACCAAGGACCCCGCATTCCTCTCTGAGGGGCAGCTCTCCGAGTGCCAGAACGCGGTCTACACCGGGCCCTCGCTCTCGCTCTACCGCTGCCAGGGCAGGAGCCTGTTCGCCTCCTCGGTCAACGGGTCGGTGGACCGGGTCGTGGGGCTCGACACGCTTTTCTTCACCAAACCCAACCAGCAGTTCCTGTTGTCCCACTCGGGCTCCGCGCTGGCCACCGCCCAAACCGGAACCACTGGAACTTGGGGGACGGTGGAGAACGTACTGCCCGGGAATACCCTGACGACTATCCAGGCTCGTGGTGGATATATCATCCTCAACGGCTCCGGGGCCCAGGCCGGAGTGGCTTCCGGAGAAAACCTCAATCGCTACTGGTATTGGGGCCACGACTCAGCCGCAACTGCAACCGGTGAGTCGGCCGATTATCTACGGTCCCGCCCCCACGGCATGCTCGCAGTAAACAGCTCTCCCGCCGGGGACCAGGTTGTGACCGCTTCCGGGCCGGGGTTTCCTTCGGTCCTCGTCACTGGGTACTACGACTACTGGACTACCGAGAGCATCAAGTATTCGGAATACAGCCAGGACTACTACGTCGAAAGCACCTTCTCCGGTAACCCCCAGTCTGTCTACGTTTCGGCCATCGCGGCAGGGGCTTGCCCGGTCATCCAGCGTCCTGGCCAGACAAACTCCGGCGCTACCCACTGGAGCGTCTATCGCTCAGCGCAGAAATCCGCCTCCGGCCAGCAGCTTTGGCCTGCCGGAATACAGGTTCAACGCCTGGACATCCAGGCTACTTCATACGCCGATGGTGGGGCGGGCAACAGCCAGGGGCCATCCAAGCCCAGAGAATACAACCTGCCGCTTGCCAATCCATACGACACCTATGGAAACCTGGGTTCATGGATAGGCGCTTCTGCCCTGGCGTCTGGCAACTCCGGCAGCGCCATTGTTCCGGCCGAAAACTACGAAAGACCTTTCATGCGGCGAAACTGGCAGGGATTCTACGATTTCGGCCTTTCTCAGTTCGATGGAAACGTGGTCGGGATTGAGGTCAAGGCAACCGCCGTCTGGGCCACCTCGGATATAAACGGCCACGTCTGGAACTCTTCAAACCACCCCGCCCGGGATGGCATGGCTGTGAGAATCGGGCCGCGCCGAGCGGGTTCTTATGCAGGCGCATTCTCTGGGGTCCAGTCCGTGAAAAACTCCGGGGCCAAAGCCAGCGGGGTCACCTATGGAATGACTTTCGGGGGCCCGACCGACCGCTGGTTCTTGGGGGAAACCAATAAAACCTCGTACAGCGACTGGGCTTCTGGGGCGTCGAAATGGCAGGTTGCGCTCGGGGCGGCGTCTTGCACGGTCGGCGGGCTGAGCGTAAAGCTCTACTATGGGACCCCGGCCGTCGCTACCGGAGAGTTGTTCCAGTCCATCATCATCGAGAACAGTGGGGTCACCACCGCCTGCGGAGAAGATGGGCCGCCACCCGTGGCGACCACCGGGGACTTCTTCAAGGGCAGCCTGGTGCTGAACAGCGTGAACGAAGAGAACCTCATTCGCTGGTCTACCCCAGACAAGTTCGACTCGTTCCCCGAGCTTTACTGGATGGAGATTCCGGTCAAGCGCGGCGACAAAGTCCGGGCCATCCGGACCTTGGGTCGAACGCTAGTCGTCGGGGCCCGCCACTCGCTCTTCCGGGTCAACTACCTGCCGGGCGAGGATGACTCCAACTTCCAGCGCGGCCTGGCCCTTGACGTCCTCGACTCCGAGCATGGAATCCTCGACCCTAAGGCGACCGCCTTCTTCACCTCGCCGTCCGATGGGCGCACCTATCTAGCCTATGTATCAATGGATGGCATCCGTTCAACTGACGGGTTCTCGGTCCAGCTACTGACACCACAGTTGGATTGGGACCGGATGGCCACCGCCGAGCAGCTTTCCGCCCAGTTGTCCACCTTCCTGACCAACCACGTCACCAACCACGAGCTGCGCCTCTACCTCTGTGGCTCGGCCACCGCCAGCGCCAATGACCGCTACCACCTGAACTACCACCCTAACCACCTCGGCGGCGGGAGTCTGAAGGTGTCGGGTCCGGTCAAGATGGACAACGTGGTGGCGGCAGCCACCGCCTTCCCGTCCTGTGCGGTATCGTTTCGTACCGCCTCCAACAGCATGGAGCATCACTTCATCGGCTACACCGACGGTTCGGTCTACAAGGAGACCGCGCTGGGCAGCGCCGCCCCATGGAACGCTGGCGCCTCGGCTGACCAGGTCTCGACTCGTCGGATGTACCTGTCGGGAATGGGCAACGAGTGGCGCCTGAACCAGGTCTACCTTCACGGGGTCTGGCCGACCACGGCACCAAGCGTTGAGGTCTGGGGAACGAAGACCGGCTCGACCGAGTCACTTCTAGGCCTGGTTGAGTACAACGCCAGCGCTACCGCCGCCAGTGCGGTCCTCGACCGCGGGTGGGCCAGGAACTCCCTGGAGGGTGGACGACTGAAGGCCTGCGGTGGGGTGCAGGCCTGGCGGCTCGACTCGCTCATCCTGGACGGGGAAGACTTCGGCGGAGAGGACTCTGGGACATGAGGTCCTGGCAGAGCCTGGCGCTGGATGCGGTCGAAGGCGTCAACGCCCGGGACGCCCTGCGGGCAATGGACGACTACCTGCGCCAGGTGGACTGGGCTTTCGGCCGCATCCTCAAGGGCGAGATGCCGACCTCGGTTGGCCTTCCCGGCGGTGGGGCCACCCCGATGGGCGGAGGAGTTTCTGACCACGGCTTACTCTCCGGTCTGACCGACGATGACCATGCCCAGTACGCCTTGCTGGCCGGACGTACATCCGGCCAGGTCCTCTATGGGGGAACCACCGCAACCGGCAGCCTGAGACTTGTTTCATCTTCGGCTTGCGCCACCGGAGCCATCTACATCGTCGGCGTCAATCCGTGTGTTGGGATTGGGATAAACCCGGCAGAGTTCGATGGTGGAGCGGGGATTGACTCCAAGCTGCTGATTTCCGCAAACAAGGCGGTCGGTTCTCCAGCCCTCACCATCCTGCCCACCGATGAGGGTGGAGTCGCAACGCTGTTTCAGATTATCGCTCAGTCCACCGGGTCCCCTCCGAACCGAGCGCTAAATCTCAACACCTACCTCTTCAAGATGACCAAGAACGGCCGGTTCTATGTCGGAAACGGTAGCGAGCCCCTTCAGTCATTCTGGATTGCGTCCCCCAGCGGCCAGTTTACGGTTGGAATGAACGATGGGTTTGACTCTCAAATCCTGGCTTCTTGGGCCGCGTCAATGTGGAGTGATGCGGTAACCAGCACCTATTTGTATGTTGGTACTGGTTCCGGAGGGACCCGCCGGGCGATGCTTGCTTCTTCGTCCGGATTCCCCTTCGACCGGCTGGGAATCTCGTCCCTGTGGACGTCCATCTCGGACGGTACTGTGGGGGTTATCACCCCACCCACCGCCCTGCTGCATCTGAGGTCCACCGTCGCTGCGGCTTCAGCCAGCGCGGTGTTGCAGGTCGAGTCCAGCATTGCCCGGACCGGGCACTTGACCTACTGGGCCAACTCGGCCGGAGCCTCGGCCGCGGTGGATGCCTCGGCCCGCTTCATTGGGGACAGTTCGCTACTGACCGGACTCCCCAGCAGCGGGGTAACGCTGGATACCAACCAAACCATCACCGGGCAGAAGACCTTTGACGGCGTCGGGGAGGCCTCCACCATCTTCTCGGGTGACCGGGACACCGAGGTCCCCGCCTTCATCATCCATGAATACGCGCAGGGTGATGGGTTTGACCTGGAGGTTGGGGCGGGGATTGGGGGGACTGGACAGGCCGGGTCCTGCATACTGATGCCCGGCCGGATGGCGAGCGTGCTGGCGGAGGTGGATTACATGGAGGGAAACACTGCCTTTGTCGGGGTGCCCACCCCGGTCACACTGAAAACGAACATGCCCGCAGGGGCGCACAATATCATGGCCACGCTGACGATTACCCACAACGGGCTGGCCCCCCAGAGCGACCCTATTACCCTGTGGGTCCACTATACTTCCAAGGCGGGGGACCAAACGTCTGCGGTGGTAACGGCGGACACCAGCCTTGAAAATATCCCTCATTCGGGGACGTTTCTCATCCAAACCCAGGACAACACGACCGTCTACTATTCCATCGAGGGAACCACCGCTATCTCAGGGACCGTCTTCGACTACTCGCTGAGAATGGAGAGGTGACATGGCAATCCTGCCTGATGCCACGACGTACTACACCTGCTACGCCGACCCGTCCAAGTCCATGAAACTCACCCTCTCCACCCTCACGCCGGGGCAACGACGCACCCTGACTATCCCTGACGAGAGCGGGACAGTGGCGCTGACCAGCCATACCCACGTCATCAACATCGACGGGGGCGTGCCATGAGCATCACACTGACGGGAACGCTCAACTTCCGCAGCGGCACCGAGGCGGAGTGGACCTCCGCGGACCCGGTGTTGGTTGCGGGTGAGGTCGGAGTTGACCTGACCAATCACCAGTACCGGGTTGGGGATGGCACGACTGCCTGGACCTCGCTGCCCGCTGGGCTGGGTGACCAGGGCCCGCCTGGCGAAACCGGGGACAAGGGGGCCACGGGCGACAAAGGTGCGGAGGGAGACAAGGGCGCCACTGGGGACAAAGGCCCGACCGGGGACGCCGGGACCGTGGCTGCGGCCTGGCCAGTCGGGTCCGTGTTCATTGGGGTGGTTTCTACGAGCCCGGCGACCCTGCTTGGTCTGGGGACCTGGAGTGCCATCGGTGCGGGCCGGGTACTGGTGGGGTTGGACAGTGGTGACACCGACTTCGACGTGGTCGAGGAGACCGGCGGCAGCAAGACGGTCCAGTCCTCCGCCCAGACCTTCGGCGGCAACGCTCTCGCTACGCACCAGCACGCGGCCATCACGGCGGGTACCCCGGCGGGCAGCGTGGCCGCCCCGACGTTCACCGGGACCGCATCAACCGCCATTGTAAACCATACGCATGACACCACCGTCTACGTTGGTACGACCGACGGGGCCTACGGGACGTTCGACTCCTCCAGCACGAGCCCCGGGACCGCAAAAACGATAACCACAGGCAACCCGAAATCGGGTGGGGCTGCAAGTTACACCCCTGCCGGGACCAACAATGCCCCGGCCTTCACCGGCACGGAGCTGGGCACGCATCAGCATGCGGCCATCACCGCCGGGACGCCTGCGGGTACCAACACCCCTGGAGCTGCGACCAGCGTGGTACAGCCCTACTTCGTGGTCTACATGTGGAAGAGGACAGCCTAATGACTACGCTTGTGCTGGGTGGCACGATTCAGCTACGACGTGGAACCACCGCGGAGTGGGCGGCGGCCAACCCGGTGTTGGCGGCGGGAGAGCCGGGGCTGGACACCGACACCAAGCAATCGAAAATCGGCGACGGTACCACCGCCTGGAGTGCGTTGCCGGTCTTTCGCACCACCTCCGACGCTGACCTCCCGGTGGTCGATGGCGGGACCGGGGCCTCAAATGCGGGGGATGCCCGAACCAACCTTGGCCTTGGCACCATCGCCACCCAGTCTGCGAGCGCGGTGAACATCACGGGGGGCGCCATCAGCGGGGTGACCAACTGCTGGGACCTCACCGTCCTCAACCCCAACGGGGCCTACGCGGTGGACCCTGAGATTTTCCTAGCGGTGGCCCGGGGGGCGCTGACGGTAACCAAGCTGCAAGTCAGTTGCAACGCGACCGCCAACGACATCGCCGGGGACCTCAAGCAGGCCGACGGCTTCATCGGGTTCGCCAACCCGGTGGTGCTGGAGAGCTTCGACACCAGCGCCGGGGTTCGGGTGGACTCGTCCATCGCCAGCGGGGCGGTGGCCTCGGGCAAGGTGGTCTACCTGTCATTTGATTCTATCCCGGCGACGGCTATTTCCCAGGTTCACTTCCACGTTGAGTGGGATTACGACTGATGGCTGACTCAACGAAATCACCGACCTCGGTAGACAACGACAGCCTGGGCATCCTGCCGTGGACGGACCCGGGTAACGCAAAAACCTCGGACAACTCCTACGCGACCAACGCAATAAACATCGGGAACTCGGACGGTTTGATTGCGGTACATTTCGATTTTGCCATCCCGACCGGGGCAACGATAAACGGCATCACCCTGTCCGTTGAAAGGAAATCTAGCCGGACG
>CAZIRH010000165.1:0-9672 GCA_964541065.1 uncultured Solibacteraceae bacterium | reverse complement strand
CGGTCTCGAAGCAGATTGAGGACAACGCTGACCAACTGAGCTTCCTGTCATGGCAACTCGGAGGAATGAAATGAGAGCGCGTTTCCACCGCCCTTTGCCTTTTGCCTTTTGCCTCTTGCCTTTTGTCTTCGGCCTCTTGCCTTTTGCCTTCGGCGAACAGCCGCGGCCCCTGCCGCCGCTGCGCGAGCAGGCCGAGATCCAGCAGCAGTGGCTCAAAGCCCGGCTGGAGCGCGTGCTGCCGGCGCTGATGCGCAAGCACGGCGTTCAGATGTGGCTGGTGGTCTGCCGGGAGTACAACGAAGACCCCGTCTTTTTCTCCCTGGTCTCGCCCACTGTGATGTCGGCCCGCCGCCGCACCGTCTACCTCTTCTTTGATCGCGGCGATGAGAAAGGCCTCGAGCGCCTGGCCCTGGGCGGCGGCTCCAATGGCGGCCTCTACACCGTCTACCGCGACCCCGATTCCCCCAACCGCGAGATCTACGGCGACGCCCAGTGGACGGTGCTGCGCAAGCTGGTCGAAGAGCGCAAACCCTCGACCATCGCCGTGAACATCTCCCACACCCACGCCTTCGCCGACGGTCTCTCCGCCGGCGAGCGCGACAAGCTCGAAGACGCGCTCGGCCCCGAGTACTCGAAGCGTCTCATCCGCGCCGAGAACCTCGCCCTCGAGTACATCTCCCTGCGCCTCCCCGAGATGCTGCCCACCTACCGTCACCTGATGGAGCTCGCCCACTCGCTCATCGCGCGCGCGTTCTCGAGCGAAGTCATCGCCCCGGGCAAGACCACCAACCAGGATGTCGTGTGGTGGCTGCGCGAGCAGGTCGCCAGGATGGGCTGCAGGGCCTGGTTCCAGCCCACCGTGCGCGTCCAGAAGCCGGCGAAGACGGGGGTGAGCCTGCTGCGTGAAGACGCCCCCGCCGTCATCGAGCGCGGCGATGTGCTGCACGTGGACTTCGGCTTCACCGCGCTGCGGCTCTCGACCGACACCCAGCACCTGGGCTACGTGCTCCGCCCCGGCGAGAAAGACGTCCCCGAGGGCATCCAGCGCGCCCTGCGCAACGCCAACCGCCTTCAGGACATCGTCGTCGAGCACCTCCGCCCCGGCCGCTCCGGCAATGAGATCCTGGCCGATGCTCTGGCGGCTATGAAGGCCGAAGGCATCAACGGCTCCATCTACTGCCATCCCGTCGGCGACCACGGCCACGGCGCCGGTCCCTTGATCGGCCTATGGGACCGCCAGCAGGGCGTCCCCGGGCGCGGCGATATCCTCGTCCTGCCCAACACCTGGTTCTCGATCGAACTGTCCGCCACCACGCCGGTGCCCGAGTGGGGCGGCAAGGAACTCTGGATCGGCCAGGAGGAGGATGTCTCGATCGATGCCGCCGGCCGCACCTCCTGGGTGCTCCCGCGGCAGACCGACTACCACTTAGTGCGCCCCTAACCGGGGAGGCGGGGCGCCTTGCGGCGCAGCGGCGAAGTCGGGCGGCCCGTGACTTGCTAAGCTGACACCATGCGACTGCATGGTGTTCTTCTCTGCGCCTGGCTGCCGCTGGCCGCGCAGACGACTTCCCGCGACCTCGCTGACCTGAACTGGATGGAGTTCCGCGAACTGGTGCCGGCGAAGATCCAGACCGTCCTGCTGCCCACCGGCACGTTGGAGGCCCACGGCGTGATCCATAACGGCGCCGATGCCACCGCGCCGCTGGCCCTGGCCCGCGCCATGGCGCCCAAGCTGAATGCTCTGGTCGCGCCGGTGGTCCCCTACGGCGTCACCGGCAGCCTGGACGCCTTCGCCGGGGGCTTCACCGTCAGCGAGCCGGCCTACCGCGCTTGCCTCGCCGACGTGCTGGCCGGCCTGGCCCGCCTCGGCTTCCGCAACCTCATCGTCGTCAACGGCCACGGCGGGCCGCAGACCGCCATCTTGAACGATCTCGCCGAGAAGACCGGCCGCCAGCACCGCGTCCGCACGCTGGTCGCCAACTGGTGGGCCTACTGCTCCGACGTGACCTTGAAGGTGTTCGGCGAAGACGGCGGTCACGCCGGCTGGAACGAAACCGCCTTCATCCAGGCCATCGATCCCAAGCTGGTGCGCCGCGAGCGCTTGAGCGCCGCTCCCGCCACCCCGCGCCCCGCCGAAGGCGCCTGGTCCGCCTACCCGTTCCCCTCCTCGATCATCCTCTACCAGCCGGGCCAGGGCCACCCGCGCTTCGACCAGGCCAAGGCCGATGCTTACTTCAAAGCCGTGGTCGAGAAGATGACGGCGCTGGTGGCCGACACCATCGCCAAGTGGGACCAGGCCGGGATCTTCCAGTAACCGTGGGATAAGTCTCCCGACTTGTCCCGCCGACAAGCCTGGAGGCTTATCCTACTGCGCCATCTCCGGCGGAATCGGCAGCGTCACCTTCCCCGTGGCCGCCCACTCGGCGCCGCGCGTGAACGTCACTTTGAAGGCCGGCGTCTCGACGGCGGGCGCATCGTGGCCCAGCACGGTGGTGAACACCCGCCCCTGGCCGTACTGCAAGGTCCACAGCATCGGCTGGTGGATCCCCGGCCCCGGGATGGGCTGCCGCGCCTTGCCCTTGTACAGCGCGTGGTCGTCGTAGGCCGTCGCCAGCACGTGGTAGCTGCCCTCAGGCTGCCACTTCAAGTTGGCGTAGAGTTCGTCCTTGGGTTGGGAAAACGATTTCTTCAGGCCCGTGGTGATGGGATGGCCGGGGTCTTTGATATCCACCACAAAATCGTGGGCCGCGGAGTGGTGTCCCTGGTTCGACCGCCAGTTGGCCCCGCACAGCTTCTCGTACTCCTCCCAGCCGTTGAAGGCGGCGATGGCGAAGTGGAAGACCACCACGCCCTTGCCCGAGCGCGCGAAATCCAGCAGCGCCTTGTCGGCCCGCTCGCCCCAGCGCAGGTCCGGCTTGCCGCCGCGGTCGTGGTAATGCAACACCACCAAGTCGTATGGCGCCAGCGTCTCCGGCCCCGCGCCGCGGAACTCCTCGGTCACCCGCACCTCGAAGCGGCCCGTGTCTTCGAGCGCCTTGCGCAGCGGCGGGGTCACCGCGCGCCAGTCGTGCGCGTTCTGCCCGGTAATAATCAGCGTCTGGATCTTCGGCTGCTGGGCGTACAGCCCCGCCACAATGCCCGCCACCAGCAGGCACAGAAAAACCCGCCTCATGCACCACCTCCAACCACTAGAATACGCTGAGGAGCCACCCATGCCCAAGTCCGAGAAGATCGACCTCTACAAGATCCACAAAACCGAGTACGTCGCAGCGAAGAAACCTGTGCTCGTCCAGGTGAAGCCCGCCAAGTACCTCGCCTTCGCCGGCAACGAGAAGCCCGGCGGGGAGGCCTTCCAGGCCGCCATTGGCGCGCTCTACGCCATGGCCTTCACCGTCAAGATGGCCCGCAAGTTCGCCGGCCAGGACTACAAGGTCTGCCACCTGGAGGGCCTCTACTGGAAACCGGGCGGGGAGGACCTGTTCCAGCCGCCTTACGAGCCGCTGGAATGGAAGCTCCTCATCCGCGTGCCGGATTTCATCACCGCGCGGGACCTCAAAGCCGCCGTGGCCCAGCTCAAAGCCAAAGGCAAGGCGCCCGGCGCCGCCCAGGTGAAGCTCGAAACCATCCGCGAAGGCCGCTCGGTGCAGATGCTGCACGTGGGACCCTACGACAAAGAGCTCGAAACGGTCACGCAGATGAAGGCCCTCGCGGAGCAGAGCGGCCTTGCCCTCGGAGGCGCGCACCACGAGATCTACGTCTCCGACCCGCGCCGCGTGCCGCCCGAGCGGCTGCGCACCATTCTGCGGTATCCGGTGAAGTAGGGCCGCCTTCAGGCGGCCGGCCGCTGAAACTTCTTCCGCCGCTGGTAGCTGCGCGCCAGCTCGAGGTAGACGCCCAGGTCGCGGTCCAGGTCCGACTGCGTGCCGTCGAAGTAGAAGTTGCGGATGGGAATGCCGCCCAAGTCGCGGCTCACGCGCGGGTAAATCGCCTCGCACACGATCCCGTTCATGCAGGTGAAGGGGCTGATGTCGATGATCCCGTCGGCGCCCTTGCGCGCCAGGCAAATAGCCTTGCCCACGTTGAGCACCATCTCGCCGAAGGCGCCGTCCTGCGGCAGGTAGGGCCGCGCGCACTCCAGCACCTCGGAGATCCGCGGCTCCTCGTAGCCCACGAACTCCTCCCGGAACGGCTCCACCAGGACGTGCTCGTCGCGCTGCTGGATCCGCTTGCGAATCCAGGCCGCCAGCGCCTCGCGCGAAATCAGCCGCCCGGCCAGGCGCAGCTTGCGGAACTGCTCGGCGGTGGTGTACCACACCCACTCGGTCAGGTCCGAGATCCAGGCCTCCGCCTCGTACTCCTCGAGCCGCCGCACCAGGTTCTCGTTCGAGAAGGTGTGCAGCCGGCAGAAGATCTCCCCCACGATCCCGATCAGCGGCGCGCGGCCCTCCCGCCGCACCGGGATCCGCCGGAACCGGTCGCGCGAGCGCACCAGCGCCTCGCGCAGCGCCTGGAGCTGCACCGGTGGATCGATCGGCGTCCCCTCGATGGTCCGGCACACATCGTCGAGGCATTCCTCGAACACCCCCTCGGTCTCGCCCTGGTTCTGCTCGTAGGGCCGCACTTGGAGCAGGCGCTTTTGCAGGATGTCGGCCGCCACCAGGGCCCGCCAGCCTGTGCGCAGGAACGGGCGCGCCGCCGCGCCCAGTCCGTCGTACGCGTTGCCGGAAGTGGGCGACAGCACCTGTGTGTGGGGGTAGCCGTTCGAGTCCAGCACGTGCCGCAAGTAGGTGGCATACTGGCCGAAGCGGCAAGGCCCCTCTGCCGTGGGCATGAACAGCACGATCCGCGAGGGATCCGCGCCCGGCGCCTCCAGCACCCGGACGAAATCCCCGATGGTCACCTTGGCCGGGTAACACTCGTCCCCCGAGGTGAACTTGGCCCCCAGTTCGCTGGTGCGGTGGTCAGAGGGCGGCGTAATGTCGGCGTCTATGCCCACCGCCCGGAAGGCCGCGGCAAACGTCCGCCCGCTGCCGTACGCCATCGGCGGGATGTAGACCTTCTTGCCCTTCAGCGGGTCCCGGCCGCCCTGGCCGCCGGCTTGTAGCATCTCAGGATTCCCTTGCTGTCCAGGTACGCTTCGCAGCGTGTCATGTAGCCCGCGTCGTTGCCGTGCCCGTCAAACTGGAGCACCAGCATGGGCGACCCCGCCGCCTCCCGGGTGAAGTGCTTGATGTAGGAATCGGGCCCGCACTTGAAGTTCGAGATGTAGACCACGTGCAGGTTCGGCCGCGTGCTGGCCAGCCGCGCCGCCGCCAGGATCCTCTGCCCCGAAGTCCAGTACATGTTCGGGTGCAGGTCCGCGATCGACTCCTTCCCCGTCACCAGGAAGTCCATGGGGATCACGTTCGCCCCGTAGCGGTGCCGCAGCTTCCGCGGCACGTCGCAGTTGACGTTGCGGTCGTAGATATTGTAGCCGCGCCCCACCAGCAGGATGCCCGGCTCGCCCGTCTGGTCCAGCGCCTCGAGCGCCCGCCGTCCCGCCTCGATCAGCCGCACCTGGAACTCCCGCTGCGCGGCGTAGGCCGCGTCCACCGCCCGGTCGCTCGCGCGCCGCGTCACCCCCAGCCGCCGCATCGTCTCCGCCAGTCCCCGCTGGACGTGCTCGCGCCCGAGCTGGAAGTGCAGCGTCGGCGCCAGGAATCTTTGCCCATGCTCCTCCAGCCCCGGCGCCGATGCCAGCACGAAGGGCAGCGTCTGGTTCCACGGGCAGAAGTGCGCCACCCGCGCGTCCGGCCCCGCCTCGGCGTCCAGGATGTTCGGCGCCAGCACGTAGTCCACGCCACCCTCCAGCAACGCCTTCACGTGCCCGTGCGCCACCTGGATCGGGTAGCACGGCTGCGCCAGCGCCAGCTCGATGCCCTGCGCCGCAATCGCCGGGTCGGTTACCGGCGAAAGCACCGTCTCGAAGCCCAGCTCGGAGAAGTACCGTCGCCAGAAAGGGAACCAGTCCAGGACGCTCATGGCCCGCGGCAGGCCCACGTACACCTGGCCCGGCTGCCGCTTGAACTCCCTGAGCGCCGGCGCCCGCCCCGCCACCTCTTCGAGCGCCTTCTCCCGGTACGCGAACAGGTCCTCGATCACCGGCTTGCGCCCGCTCGCCGAAGGCTTCCGGAACTTATCCGAGCACTTGTCGCCCCAGTAGCTCTTCTGCCCCTCGATGGTGAATTCCTTGATGTCGCACAGGTTCGAGCAGGCCTGGCACACGAAGTCGCGGCTGGAGAGCTTCAGCCGCCGCAGGTTGTACCCCCGAAACCGCGTCTGCCCCCGCGTGGCGGCGTGCCACTGCCGCGCGACCAGCGCCATCCCGATGGCCCCCATCACCCCGTTGTGCGGCGGCACCGTGATGGTCTTCTCCAGCAGGCCCGCGAAGGCCGCCGCCGCCGCGTCGTTGTACGCCGTGCCGCCCTGGAAGTAGATCACCTTGCCGATGTGCCGCCCGCGCACCACGCGGTTCAGGTAGTTGAGCGCGATCGAATACGCCAGGCCGGCCAGGATGTTGGGCACCGTCTCGCCTTTGTGCAGCCAGCCCGTCACGTCGCGCTCCATGAACACCGTGCAGCGCTCGCCCAGCCGCGTCGGCGCCGGCGCGGCCAGCGCCAGCCGCGCGAACTCCTCCTTGATGCTGATGCCGAGCTTCTCGGCCTGCTCCTCGAGGAACGAGCCCGTGCCCGCCGCGCAGGCCTCGTTCATGGCGAAGTCCACCACCACGCCGTTCTCGATCGAGATGAACTTCGAGTCCTGCCCTCCAATCTCGAAGATGGTGTCCACCCGCTGCCCGCCCAGCGTCTCGCTGATGTGCAGCGCCCCAGTCTTGTGCGCCGTGATCTCGTCGTTCACCGCATCGGCGCCCACCAGCTCGGCGATCAGCTCGCGCCCCGAGCCCGTGGTGCCCACGCCCTGTATCACCAGCCGCCGGCCCCAGCGCTCTTCGATTTCGCTCAGCCCCTGTTCGACCGCCTCGATGGGCCGGCCCGCGGTGCGCAGGTAGATGTCGTGGATGACGTTGCCGAACTCGTCCATCGCCACCAGGTTCGTGGACACCGACCCGACGTCGATCCCCAGGTACGCCGGAATGGGCGTGCCCGCCGGCGGCGGCACGTAGGGCTGCACGCGATCCCGCAGCAGAATGACGTTCTCCATCCCGAGCGGCCGCGTGTCGTGCGCGATCTCCTCGGAGGCGTGCTGGCTGAGCCGGTGAATGTCCCTCAGCGACCGCTTCCGCCGCTCCTCGGCCTCCAGCATGGCCGTGCCGATGGCGCCGCACCAGGCGTGCAGCGGCGGCGCGGCCAGGTGCTCCTCGCGCAGCCCGAACACCTCCCGGAGCGCCGCCCGCACCCCCATGTTCTGCGATACCGCCCCGATGAACGCCACCGGCGGCTCCACCGGCCGGCCCCGCACGACGCTGGCCTTGAAATTCCGCGCCACCGCGTCGCACAGCCCGCGCAGGATCTCCTCCGGCTGGTAGCCCTTCTGCTGCGCGTGGATCATGTCGCTCTTGGCGAACACCGAGCAGCGCCCCGCGACCCGCGCCCCGCGGCCCGCTCCCGCCACCACCCCGCCGATCTCCTCGACCGAGTACCCCATCCGCAGCGCCTGCTGGTCCAGGAACGAGCCCGTCCCGGCGGCGCACTCGCCGCTGCGGTCGTAGTCCACGATCGCCGCCTGCCCCGTCTCCGCCTGCCGCTCCAGCCGGATGTACTTCGAGCTCTCCCCGCCGATCTCGAAGACCGTCCGCACCTCCGGATAGAACCGCCCCATCATCCGCGCAATCGCCTTGAACTCGTTCTCGAAGTAGATCCCCAGGATCTTGCCGATGGTGCGGCTGCCCGAGCCGGTCACGCGGATGCCTTCGATCCGCGACTCCGGAACCAGGTCGTAGAACTCTTCGAGCAGGTCGTAGGTGCACTGGATTGGGCTGCCCGTCATCCGCCGGTACTCGGAGAGCACCAACGGCAGGCGCCGCCCGCCCTGCTCCCACTCCGAGAGCCGGAAGGAGGGCTTCTCGGCGCACAGCGTCTCCAGGGCCGCCCGGTCCTCCGGACGCCCCAGCGCTGCCAGTTTCAAGCTGATCGCGCCGATGTCCAGACCCAGATTGACGCTCATAGCAGGCCGAAAACTACCCTTGGTACATCATGATACCTGCAAACCCGCCTTCGCCCCAACCCGCCCCCGCCCCAATGGCTGCTTTCCGGCTGCCACCCCGCCGGTTCCAGGGTTGAACGGGGGAGCCTGCCGGCTCGTTTGAGATGGGCGTTGCCATGATTCGCGAGCGCCGGCGCGCCTGGGCCGTCTTGGTCTGTCCGGTCGCCCCTGCTTGAGATGCGTCAAGCGATAGCGTCATGATGCCATTACAGCTTGGTGAATCATGACACACCAGCGTCCGCGTCAACTGGCCCAGAGGTTGTGGGCGATACCTGTGGGGCTCCTGGTGGCGTGAGTGGGGCAAGCGGAGCCGTGAAAAAATCCTGGGGACACGCCTGTGCTGGCTGGCGAGTGGTGGGTTCGACGTACTCAGCCCGGAGTGTCCCCGGATTTTTTCACACCTCCAAATGCGTGCTCTATGATGGTCTGTAACGTGCCCTCGCGCCCGCTCGCCGTCTTCCTCCTGCTCGCCGCCCTGCTGGTTGCCACGCGCGCCTGCCACGTGGGCCTGCTGTGGGCGGACGACAACCTGCCGCTGGCTGCCGCCGGCGAGCTCACTCAGGGCAAGACGCTCTATCGGGACGTCTGGTTCGACAAGCCCCCGCTGGTGGCGGGCATCTGCCTGGCCTGGGGCGCGCACGCCGGCTGGCCGCTGCGGCTGGCCGGCGCGCTCTATGTCCTGCTGATCTCGTGGCTGGGCTACCGCGCGGCGCGCCTCCGGTGGAGCGAGCGCGAGGGGCTGGCCGCGGCCGGTCTGCTGGCCTTCTTCCTCACCTTCGGTTTGCCTTCCGCCGTGATCCCGCTGGCTGCCGATCTCCTGTTGGTGGCGCCACACCTGGCTGCCATCTACTTCGCCTGGCGAGGCCGGCCGTTCTGGAGCGGCGTGGCTGCCGGCGTGGGGCTGCTGGTGAGCACCAAGGGCATCGTCGTGCTGGCCGCCTGCGCCCTCTGGCAATGGCGCGCCCTGCCGCTGCTCCTGGCCGGCTTCGCCCTTCCCAATCTGCTGGCCGCCGGCTGGATGCTTGTGCAGGGCTCGCTCGCGGACTACTACCGCCAGGTCTGGCAGTGGGGGTCGATCTATGCGGCCCACACCTTCGTCGCCCGGCCCCTCAGCGAAGGTCTCACCCGCACCGTCAACTGGCTCGGCTTTCACGCGGCCCTGGCGGCCGGCGCCGCCGTCCTGCTCTCGAAAGGACGCGACGACCGCGGGCGCTGGATGGCCTGGATCGCGCTCGCGATGGTCGGCGTGGCGCTGGGCCTGCGCTTCTTCCCGCGCTACTACTTCCTGCTGCTTCCTCCGCTGGCCCTGGCCGCGGCCCGCGGCTGGGTTCTCATCAGCCGCCGCCGCGCGGCCATGGCCCTGCTTGCCCTGCTGCTCGTGATCCCGCTGGCGCGTTTCGGCCCGCGCTACCTGTTGCTCGCGCGCGGCGACCCAGAGCGACCATCGGATCAGGCCTTCTTCACGGTGGG
>CAZIRH010000164.1:0-9735 GCA_964541065.1 uncultured Solibacteraceae bacterium | reverse complement strand
TGCGTGCCGACGGCGTCGCCTTCCAGTTCCTTGTGCATCCAGTCGCTGTAGTTCACCGCCAGGTCGAAGTGGTCCAGGGCGGAACCCAGGTTTTTCTGGCCCACGTTGAAGCGCAGGTTGTGACGGCGGAAGCTGAGGTCCACGGGCCCGTGGTCGTCCTCGCCCTGCTCATGTGCGACGGAGGGCACGCCGTAGCGGCCCTCCTGGAGGCCGTAGTTCAGGTTGAACAAGGTGCGCTCGCCGTAGCGGCCGAAGCCGCCGAAGGCGTTGCTCATGCGGGTGTGGGAGTTGGAGACCTGGCCGGCGGGCGTGCGGTAGTCGCCGGTGCGCTGGGCGCCACCGTCGCCCCACAGCAGCCACTTGCCCGTGCCGAACTCGAAGCCCGCGCTGCCGCCGCCCAGGCTGTTGCCCGAGCCGGCGTTGGCGGTGATGTAGCCGCGCGCGCCCTCGTGCGGATGGCGGTGCACCTGGTGATGGCCCGTGATAACGTTGATCACCCCGCCCACGGCGCTGCCGCCATACAGCAACGTGGCCGGGCCCTTGACCACCTCGATCCGGTCCACCGCCGCCGGGTCGATGGGTTCGCCGTGATCCCCCGACTGCGAGGAGACGGTGCCGGTGGGCAGCCCGTCCTGGAGGATCAGGACGCGGTCGCCGTCGAAGCCGCGCAGCACGGGCCGCGCAGTGCCGGGTCCGAAACTGCGTTTGGCCACGCCCGGCTGGCCGGCCAGCACTTCACCCAGCGACGTGGCCGGGCGGGTGGCCAGCTCGAGAGAATCCAGCGCGGCAACCGCCTGAAACGTCTCCAGCGGCGTCTGCTCGGTGCCCGAGGCGGTCACGGTCACCTGCTGGTGGACGATGCCCAAACGCAGTTGGAAGTCCAGCACCGTCTCCTGGCCGGCCCGGAGCTGGACGGACTGTTTCTGGTCGATGGTGGCGTGCAGGTGGGCCGAGACGTCGTAGGTCCCCGGCGGGAGATCGGTGAAACGGTACTCTCCCCGGTCGTTGGTCTCCGCCAGCCGGTGCAGTGGCGCGATGGTCACCGTCACATGATGCAAGGGCGCGTCACGGACTTCCAGCGTCACCCGGCCGCGCAAGGTGGCGGTCGGGGTCTGGGCTGGGCTGCCCGGAGCCAGGCAGAGCAACAGGAGGCTAGCGGACCGCCGCGTACTTGCGGGCCACATACTCTTCGAGCAATTGGATGAACTCGGCAGCGACGTGGTTTCCTTTGAGTGTCGTGGCCAGCCGGCCGTCGATGTAAACCGGGGCCTTGGGCTCCTCGGCGTTGCCCGGCAGCGAGATGCCAATGTCGGCATGCTTGGACTCGCCCGGGCCGTTCACCACGCAGCCCATCACCGCCACGCGGAGCTGCTCGACCCCCAGAGATTGCTCCTTCCAGGCCGGCAGGCGCTGGCGGATATGGTCCTGGACTTGCGCGGCCAGTTCCTGGAAGAGCGTGCTCGTGGTGCGCCCGCAGCCGGGGCAGGCGGTCACCTCGGGGGCGAAGCGGCGCAACCCGAGCGCCTGAAGGATCTGCTGGCACAGGATGACTTCTTCGGTACGATCACCGCCCGGCGCCGGGGTGAGGGAGGCGCGAATGGTATCGCCGATGCCTTCCTGGAGGAGGATGGAGAGCGCTGCCGTGGTGGCCACTACGCCTTTGGAGCCGAGCCCGGCCTCGGTAAGCCCGAGGTGCAGGGGGTAGTCGCAGCGCGCGGCCAGGACCCGACAGACCGCAAGGGTGTCCTGTACGCCGCTGGCCTTGGCGCTCAGCACAATGCGGTCATGCGCCAGCCCATAGCTCTCCGCCGCCTGCGCCGATTCGAGGGCGCTCGTCACCAGCGCCTCCAGCATCACCGCGCGAGCCGCGCGCGGTTGTGGCCGCCGCGAGTTCTCGTCCATCATGCGCTGGAGCAACGCCTGGTCTAGCGAACCCCAGTTGGCGCCGATGCGCACCGGGCGGTCATTCGCCACGGCCGTCTCGGTCAGGACGCGGAAGTTGGCGTCGTCCTTCTGGCCGATGCCCACGTTGCCGGGGTTGATGCGGTACTTGGCCAGCGCCCGGGCGCACTCCGGGTAGCGCTTGAGCAGGATATGGCCGTTGTAGTGGAAGTCGCCGATGAGGGGCACTCGCACGCCGCGCCGCGCCAGGCCCTCGACGATGCGGGGCACGGCCTGCGCCGCTTCGTCGGTATTCACCGTCACCCGGACCAGTTCGGAACCCGCGCGCGCCAGCGCCGCCGCCTGCTCGATGGTGGCCTCCACGTCGGCGGTGTCCGTGTTGGTCATGGACTGGACGACGATGGGGTGGTCTCCCCCGATCTTCACTCCGCCGATGTCCACGACCACGCTCACGCGTCGCGCCATAGGCTCTCGAAACCTCTCTGCTGTTGTGCCGCGGTCGCTAGAGTTGGGGCGCATACACCGCATAGCCGCGCGGTGCGGCCCAGAAATCGGCCCAGCCGCTGCCATCGGACCGCTTCGGTTGCGGCGCGCTCTCGTCCCGTCCGCCCCAGGCCACCGGCTGAAAACCGGTGTCCGTCCAGCGGGTCCGCACCCAGGCGCCGTTCCAGCAGTCTCCCCGGTTGTTCAGGACAAACACCAGCCCGGGCTGCCGGTCGTGCCCCGAACGCTCGATGAGGTAGAGGTCATCATCCACGTAGAGCACGCCGGTGGTGCCGCCCGCATACTGCTCGTGGGCCGCCACCAGAGCGGCGATCCCGTTCGGGCTTCCGGGTCGGGCGAGCCCGTAGTTGAAGTAGTCCAGCCAAAAGACCGAGGGGTAACCCTCGTGCGTGAGGATGAAGGCGTAGGCGAGCAGCTTGTCTTGGATCACCGCATGGGCGCCGTCCTGCGTGGTGTCGTGGTTGTCCACGAAGGTGACCGCCTGCGTGGGGCTATCGTGAACGATGGTGCCGCCCTGCGCCAGCGTCCGCAGACTGAAGCCGTAAGTGTCGCAGAGGTCCTTGAGCCGGTAACGCAAGGGGAAGTCGAAGGCCAGGATGGGATTATCCATGAAGGCGTTCACGGCCGCCAGCCAGTCGTCAACCGTCCGCTCATTGTCCCAGCATTCGCCCACCGAGAAGGGCTTGAAGCCCTGCTCGGCCTTGTTGAGGAACCGCATCTCGGCGATCGCCTTGATCATCCACGGTCCGTAGCCCTTGACGAAGTCGAAGCGGAAGCCGTCAAAGCCGATCTGCTCGACCATCCATTGGGCCAGCTTGATGATCTCGGTGTAGACGTAGGGGTTGCGGTGGCAGAGGTCCGGCATGTCGCCGAACGTCATCTCGTCGAAGGTCTCATAGGGCGAGGGATGGAAGCACTCCCAGGTCCGCGGGAACTTGCCGCTGCCGGGCGTGAACCTGGTCCAGCGCGTGCTGCCGTCAACAGGATTGACCTCGGTGGCGTCGCCCCCGGAATTGTGGTCGAGCACGAGGTCGGCATACACCTGCATGTGGTGGTGGTGGGCAGTGTCGATCAACGTCTGGAGTTCGGCCTGATTGCCGAACCAGGTCTTGGCCCTGCCCTTCTGATAGATGTCGCCGAGATCGTAAAAGTCGTACGGGTCGTAGCCCATGGAGGTGATGCTGGCGGCCTTGGAGACCGGCGGCAGCCACAGGGCCGTGAAGCCGGCTCGCTGAAGGTCCGCAATCCTGTCCGTGACAAAGGTCCACCATGTGCCATCCTGCCCCTCGTGTGCGGGGCAATCCCAATAGAAGGCCTGCAACAGCACGCCCATCGTCCCCTCCTTGGCGAGCGAAGTTGAACTCTCGCCCTATCTTTGCACATCGCGCGGCTCCGCAGCGCGGACCTTCTGGGGAGAAACGCGGGTGCTATACTGGCGGCAGGAGCTGTATTTCCTTGTCATTGCGGGGCTGGATCGGTCTGCACGCACACCTTCAAACGCTGGCCGCCCTGGCCGGCGATGAGGAGACCCTCATCGGCGGGCAGGCGGTCATCGAGGGCGTAATGATGCGCGCCCCGCACAGCTACTGCGTGGCGGTCCGGACACCCTCCGGCGAGATCGTCACCGACGAGAAACCTCTCTCCAAGGTCTCGGAAAAATACCCCCTGTTCCGCTTCCCCATCCTGCGCGGCGTCGGCAACCTGGGCCAGGCGCTGGGGCTGGGCATCAAGGCCCTGCAATTCTCCGCGAACGCCGGCCTGGAGGAAGCCAGCCCCAAGCAGGGCGCCAAGGAGATCTCCGGCTGGGTGCTGGCGCTGAATCTGGCGATTTCGCTGGCCTTCTTCATCTTCCTGTACAAGTTCGTGCCGCTGTACCTGACTACCGGGCTCGGCCGCTGGGTGCCGGCCTTTCAGGGCCGCATCGCCTTCAACCTGGTGGACGGCCTCATCCGCATCGCCATCTTCATCGGCTTCCTCTACCTGGTCTCACTGTGGAAAGACATCCGGCGGGTATTCGAGTACCACGGCGCCGAGCACAAGGTGGTCTTCAACTTCGAGTCCGGGCAGCCGGTGACGGTGGAGAACGCCAGCCGGTTCCCGACCTTCCACCCGCGCTGCGGCACCAGCTTCCTGCTGGTGGTAATGGTGGTGTCGATCGCCCTTTACACGCTGCTGCCGTTTGACGCTTTCGGATGGAAACTCGCCGGGCGCGTGGTTCTGTTGCCCCTGATCGCGGGCGTCAGTTACGAGGCCGTCCGCTTCGCCGCCAAACACCGCGCCGGCCTGCTGGCGAGCGTCACGGCCCCGGGCCTGTGGCTGCAACGCATCACCACGCGGCCTCCCTCGGACGAGCAGACCGCCGTGGCGATCCACGCCCTGGAGGGCGCCATGGCCCTGGAGAAGGCCCAGGGCGGCCAGCTCGTCATCGCTTAAGGGCCTGCTTCCATGGAATACGTTCGCAAGCTGGATGAAATCGAGGCGCGGTTCGAAGATCTGACCCGCCAGATGGCTGACCCGGCGGTCATCAGCGAGCCGGAGAAGTACCGCAACCTGGCCAAGAGTCACCGCGAGATCGAGGAGGTCGTGGCCGCCTACCGCCAGTGGAGGAAGACCCGCCAGAACCTCGCGGACGCGCGCCCGATGCTGGAAGAGGCCGACGAAGAACTGCGCGCGCTGGCCGCCGACGAGGTGGAGCGTCTGGAGCCGGAGCTGGTGCGGCTGGAGGAGCGGCTGAGAGTCCTGGTGCTGCCCAAGGATCCCAACGACGAGAAGAACGTGGTGCTGGAGATTCGCGCCGGCACCGGCGGCGACGAGGCCACGCTGTTCGCCTCCGAGATCTTCCGCATGTATTCCCGCTACGCCGAGTCGCGGGGCTGGCGCGTCGAGCTCTCCTCGGCCAGCGGGTCCGACATCGGGGGATTCAAGGAAGTCATCGCGCTGATCAGCGGCGAGAGGGTCTACAGCGCGCTGAAGTACGAAAGCGGCGTGCACCGCGTCCAGCGCGTGCCGGTGACCGAGCAGCAGGGGCGCATCCACACCTCCGCCGTCACCGTGGCGGTGCTGCCGGAGGCGGACGAGGTCGAGGTGGCGATCGACCCGAGCAAAGACCTGCGCATCGACACGTTCTGCTCCTCCGGCCCGGGCGGCCAGTCCGTCAACACCACCTACTCGGCCGTGCGCATCACCCACCTGCCTTCCGGGTTGGTAGTCTCCTGCCAGGACGAGAAATCCCAGATCAAGAACCGCGCCAAGGCCCTGCGCGTGTTGCGCTCGCGACTCCTCGAGATGGAAACCAAAAAGCAGCGCGCCGAGATCGGCGCCGAGCGCCGCTCGATGGTGGGCAGCGGCGACCGCAGCGAGAAGATCCGCACCTACAATTTCCCCCAGAACCGCCTCACCGACCACCGCGTCGGCCTGACTCTCCACCAGTTGGATATGATCATGGATGGCCGCCTGGAGGGGGTCATCGACGCCCTGACGACCTACTACCAGGCGGAAAGGCTCAAGCAGCAGATCGAGGTGGCAGGCCCCCTCCGTGACCGTCCAGAAGGCACTCCGGGAAGGCTGCCGGCTCCTTGAGGAAGGCGCCGTGGCCGTCCCCCGGCTGAGCGCCGAAGTGCTGCTGTGCCATGCGCTCCAGCGTGACCGCGCCTGGCTGTACGCTCACCCGGACGGGGAACTGGCCGACGGGGCGTGCGCGGAGTACGAGCGCTATCTCCAGGAGCGGCTTCAGGGCAAGCCCACGCAGTACATCACCCGGCGGCAGGAGTTCTACGGCCGGGAGTTCCTGGTCACGCCCGACGTGCTGATCCCGCGGCCGGAGACCGAACACGTGGTGGAAGCGGCGCTCGAAGCCGGGCGCCAGGCGCGGGACATTCTGGATGTGGGCTGCGGCTCGGGCGCCATCGCCGTCACGCTGAGCCTCGAACTCGGCCGGGCGGTTTGGGCCAGCGACATTTCACCCGCCGCGTTGGCCGTGGCCGCCGAGAACGCCCGCCGGCTGGGCGCGCGGGTGCGCCTGGTGGCCTGCGACGTCACCGAGGCCATCGCTGCGCGCAGTCTGGACCTGGTGGTGTCGAACCCGCCCTATGTTCCCCTGGAGGAAGAGGCGGGCCTCCAGCGCGAGGTCCGCGACTGGGAGCCGCGCGTGGCGCTGTTCAGCGGGCCCGCCGGACTGGACATGTACCAGCGCCTGGTTTCCGACGCCGCGCGCGTGCTCAAGCCCGGTGGCTGGCTGGTTGTCGAGCTTGGGTTCAAGACCGCCGGCCCGGTGCGCGAGATGCTCGGGGGGGCCTGGGGCGAGGTGCGAATCCTGCCGGATCTGGCCGGGTTCGAGCGGGTCCTGGCAGCGAGATGGCAACCATGAAAAGCATCTTCCACGTGGACATGGACGCCTTCTTCGTCTCCGTGGAAGAGCTGTTCGACCCCTCGCTCAAGGGCCAGCCCGTGGTGGTGGGCGGGCGGCCGGACCAACGGGGCGTAGTCTCCGCCGCCTCGTACGAGGCCCGCAAGTACGGCGTGCATTCGGCCATGCCGCTCAGGACCGCCTACCAGCGCTGCCCCCAGGCGGTCTTCGTCGAGGGCCACCCACGCCGCTACAGTGAGTACTCCGAGAAGGTCTGCGCGGTCCTGAACGAGTTCTCGCCGCGCCTCGAGATGGCTTCCATCGACGAAGCCTACCTGGACATGACCGGCACGGAGCGGCTCCTTGGGGCCCCGTTCAAGGCGGCGCACCTGCTGCACGAAGCCGTAAAAAGCAGAACGGGTCTGAATTGTTCGATCGGCATTGCCGCCTCCCGCATGGTGGCCAAAGTCGCCTCCGATCAGGCCAAGCCCAACGGCATCCTGTGGGTGCTCCCCGGGCAGGAGGCGCGGTTCCTGGCGCCACTCGAGGTGCGGAAGATCCCCGGCGTGGGCAAGGTCACCGAGCAGCGCCTGCACGCGCTCGGCATCCGGCGCGTGGGCGACCTGGCGCGGCTGGAGGAGTCGTTTCTCGGGCAGCAGTTCGGCCAGTGGGGGCTGGCGCTGGCGGGGAAGGCGCGGGGCCTCGACGCCGGCGCGTGGTTCGACGGCGAAATCGGCGCCGAGGAGGCGCCCAAGTCCATCAGCCACGAGCACACTTTCGGCGCGGACACGGCGGACCTCGCGCTACTGGACGCCACTCTGGCCCGGCTCTCCGAGATGGTCGGCCGGCGGCTGCGCGAGCACGGCCTGTTTGCCCGCACCGTGCAGCTCAAGCTCCGCTACCAGGATTTTTCCACCATCACCCGGGCGCGGAGGCTGGAGCGCGCCACGCAGCTCGACACCGAGCTGCTCGAAGAGGCCCGCCGCCTGTTTCGCGCCAACTGGAAAGCCGGGCGGGCCGTGCGGCTGCTGGGCGTGCAGGCCTCTTCGCTCGAGGCCTCCGCGGGCCAGATGAGCCTGCTCGAAGACGACAAGAGCCAACGCTGGAGCAAGGCCCTGGCGGCCGCCGACCGCCTGCGCGACCGCTACGGGGAGGCCGCCGTCTCGCTGGGCAGCGCCGTGGGCGGCTCCTTCCGCGAGCGCACGCACGAGAACCCGGCGGGGCTGCCGAGGAAGAGACGGAAAACCGAGCCGCGACCGTAAGGGAGCGGTCCGGTGCTATCATAGAATTGTCTGCTTAAAGCATGCTGAGAGGCGGCCGTCATGATTGACCTGAGAGAAGTCCGTTCCGTCACCGAGTTTCAGCGCAACGTGAAGCACTACGTGAGCCGGCTCAAGCGGAAGAGGACCCCGCTGGTGCTCACCGTTAACGGCCGCGCCGAACTCGTAGTTCAGGACGCCGGAACCTATCAGGAGCTGCTCGACAGGCTCGACAGGGCTGAAGCGGTGAGCGCAATCAAGCAAGCCATGGCTGAGTTCGATCGCGGCCAAGGGCGGCCGGCGCGGCAGGCGCTCGAGGGACTCCGGAAGAGGCATAGCGTTTCACGTTGAGATCGCCCCGCGGGCTCTGGCCGACATCGAGGCGGCTTTCCTCTACATCCGGCAGGACAGTCCCCAGCGAGCCGCCCAATGGCTTGTGGGCATCATTGACGCCATCAATTCCCTTGAGGAAATGCCGGCGCGTTGCCCCGTCGCGCCAGAGTCGGAAGAACTCGGCACAGAGGTCAGGGTGCTGCACTTTGGGAAGAGGCAGCACGTCTACAGGGTGTTCTTCGCTGTTCGGTTGGAGGGTCGGGACAAGGGCGTCGTCCGGGTCTTCCACGTCCGCCACGGCGCCCAGCGGAAGCCCGCGGCCAGCGAACTGGAGCAGTTCCTGGCAGACGGCGGTCCTGAACCCCCGGCCTGAGTCAACACGGGCGCTTTCAGCGGTCCGGCAACGTTACGGCCTACCTGACGAGACGACCCAGGAGACGGCGGTCGTAGCCGGAAAGGTTGGCGGCCATCATGTTCTTCCGCCACTGCATGACCCAGTCGCGCACGGGTTGCTTTTCGCTGAGCAGGAGAAGTCTGGCCATCAATACCACCCTCATATCCACGAACTTCCGACCGGCGACGGAATCAAAGCTGGGTGTCAGCCGGGCCTTGTACCTGCCCGGGACGTCGGAGCACGACTGGATCTCCTTCACTAGCCGCACCAGAGTCGAGAGGTGGTTCCGCAGCATCGTGCCCGCCACTTGCCGGACGTCTTCAGACGCCTTCGGCCCGTAACTGGCGTAGACGATCGCCGCGGCGCGCACAACTTGCGGTGCCGTTCTCCGGTCGCGCTCTTCAAAGCACCTGCGGAGGGCGGGAATCTGCTTTCGGGTGCCGAACCGCAGAAGCAGGAGCGGCGCGATGGCCGCGCAGTCTTCCGCACCCGGAACGCTTGCGTTCCGCCGTAGGATCTCGAGGGCAATCCTGCGGATTCGCGGCACTTCGCTCGGGGCGGGTTCCAGCCGAAGCAGGCTCTCGACCAGCGCCACATTCACGTCCGGGTAGACCTGTTCAGGATGATCCATCAGGGCCTGGACGAAGTCCAGGTACTGGGAGACCGATCCGGTGCAGCGGCAGTAGGCCGCTACGCGTTCCTTCAGGGAGGGATCGGACAGGATGTCAGCCGCCGCACGATCCCGAAGAATGTCATGACCCGCCAGTCCGGCAAGCCGGTAGATCCTCTTCAGGATCTTGCCGAACTCGCCGATGTGCTCGCGCCCCTTGGCTTTGCGCCAGATGCCTCGGACCTTACTGGCGAGCTTCCTCATCGCCGTCCTGCTTTTCGTCACCCTTTTCGCAAGGCCATCGGCTTCGTCGAGCCTCTGGTTGAGGTCCAAATGGAAGTGACGCCGAGCCTCCTCCAAGCTGAGGATCTTGGACTTCGGGCCGTTC
>CAZIRH010000163.1:0-9736 GCA_964541065.1 uncultured Solibacteraceae bacterium | reverse complement strand
CCGCCCAAGGAGGGCGAGCGGTACTTCGCCCTGATCAAGGTGGACGCCATCAACTTCGAGCCGCCGGAGGAGGCCCGCAACAAGATCTTCTTCGACAACCTGACGCCGCTGTATCCCAACCAGCGCATCCGGCTGGAGACGACCAAGGAGAACTACTCCGGCCGCGTCATGGACCTGCTGACCCCCCTGGGCAAAGGGCAGCGCGGGCTGATCGTCTCGCCGCCGCGCACCGGCAAGACCATGCTGCTGCAATCCATCGCCAACTCGATCACCGCCAACCAGCCGGAGATCATCCTGATCGTGCTGCTGATCGACGAGCGGCCCGAGGAGGTGACCGACATGCAGCGGTCGGTGAAGGGCGAGGTGATCAGCTCGACCTTCGACGAGCCGGCCTCGCGGCACGTGCAGGTGGCCGAGATGGTCATCGAGAAGGCCAAGCGGCTGGTGGAGCACAAGCGCGACGTGGTGATCCTGCTGGACTCGATCACGCGCCTGGCGCGGGCCTACAACACCATCGTGCCGCCCTCCGGCAAGGTGCTCTCGGGCGGCGTGGACTCCAACGCCCTCCAGCGGCCCAAGCGCTTCTTCGGCGCGGCGCGCAACATCGAGGAAGGCGGCTCGCTCACCATCATCGCCACCGCCCTGATCGACACCGGCAGCCGCATGGACGACGTGATCTTCGAGGAGTTCAAGGGCACCGGCAACCAGGAGATCCACCTGGACCGCCGGCTGGTGGACAAGCGCGTCTTCCCCACCATCGACATCAACAAGAGCGGCACCCGCAAGGAGGAACTGCTCCAGCCCAAGGAGGAGCTCAACCGGGTGTGGGTGCTCCGCAAGGTGCTCGCGCCGCTGCCCTCGGTCGAATGCATGGAACTGCTGCTGGACAAGCTGGGCAAGACCCGCAGCAACATGGAGTTCCTGGCCGCCATGAGCGGGTGACGGATCGGGGCGTCGCGATGCCGGCTATTCGGCGAACCTGATCACCTGAATCGCGTGTGCGACATTCCCCTCTATGAAGAAAGGGCCGATGTCTAAGCGGCCGGTTAAGCCCTGGAAGGGCGTTGAGCTTCCACCGGCGGCGCTGCATTCGCCGGAGAGCACCGATCCATCCTGCAAGCTCACCTTGCACGGCAGAGCTCCGGGGCTGGTGTCGAAGGCAATCTGCCTGATCCGCTCAAAAGGCACCTCGCTCCTGAGGAAGCCTTCGCCGCGTTTGTACCTGATCCACACAGAAGCGTAATGCTCGTCACGGCCCGCCACGTTGACGTAACCCGACATAATGTAGCAATGTCGGCGGACGTCTTCGGCCTTCAAGGTGGTCCCATCGCGCAAGACTATAGTCGCCTTCGGCCCCTGGACCGGGACCACGGGCCGCTTAACGGCACCCCTGACCGTCAGCGACTTGACCTTGTCTACAGACAGTTCAAACTGGCCGCCAGTCCAGTTGCCACGGAGCACTGAAGGGGACCGGAGAGCCCCCGTGATCGTTGCGCCCGTCCTTAGCCGAATCGCCGCAGTTCCCCCTTCGGCAACGCTCAGGCTGTCGATCTGGTCGAAGTACAGCCACCGCGAGTAGCGTGGGATGTCACCGAACGGCGGCTTGAACTCCTTGACGGTGACACTCAAGCCCTGCGCCCCGAACCACGAGCCGCCGAAACTCCCCACATCGGAGGTAAGATCCGTAACTTCGGTTTGAACGCCCGCCGTGTCCACGATGACCCCGATCAGACGGTCGGCGGCGGACCCGCCGGGGGACCACAACGCGATCAGGGCAAGACACGAGAGTACGCGTCTCACTGGACACCTCCTGACCCCTAACCCTGAACGGCAGTCTACACTGCGCGACTCGGTTGGGTCAAGGCCATTCCGAATGAACTGCGAGCGGGGAACAGCTTAGGGCAAGCCAGCCTGGCGTAACGCGCGCCGGAATTCGCGGAACACTTCCTCAAACGGCGGCAGGCTGACCATCTGGTTTGCCAGGCGCGCCGTCCAAAGGGCCTTCAGTCGCGCCTCCTTCCTCAGAATGGCCTCCTCGAGTCCCTCCACTGGTTTGTTCCGGAAGGCCAGCTTCGCGCATATTGCCGGGAGCAGCGGCGCCAGTTCCACCCATGCGCGTGTCATCAAGTACCAGAGGTCATAAAGGTCGTGCGGCTCGTTTCGGGCACGATCGACAAGAGCCACCGCCTTCTCACTTGCGATCTCCCCGAGGGAATACGTCTGGAGGAAGCGATCGCTCGGCAGGTCATCGAACTCGTCGTAGCCACGCAGCACGGGACGCTCCTCCAGCGGAAAGACGAGTTGTTCGCGAACTGTGATATCGACCTTCACGTTCCCTCCGGCCGGCAGCGGCCCGGTGTACTTCAGGTAGAACGTGTGAGTGTTCGCCTGAGTGTGCCGGTCCCGGCGATCCAGTGCGAACTCGATGCCCGTCGCTTCCTGAACCGAGGCATAGATCGGCTCCAGGCCCCGAAGGACTCCTTCAAGGGCTATGGACTCGACAAGCGTGAAGCCCAGGTCCTCGGAAAACCGGTAGTCGCCGAAGTAGCAGCGCTTGAGGGCCGTGCTCCCTTTGAACGCCATTGTCCGGCGCAAATGGCTCTGCGACAACCCCGCCAGCAACCACGCCAGGCAGTAATCCCGTTCGAGCACGCTCTCGGGAATGCGACGGCCCCCCATCTTTGCGAGGCGATTGGCGAGCAGAGAGATGTTGCGTTGTGGGATCACCTCAGGTGCTCCGGATGGCGTCAAGCTCCTCGGGCGGGATATTGACCCGGAGGCGCCAACTCGCCAGATGTCGGCCTTCACTGGGCACCACGGGATCGAGGACCACGTAAGTGGCGGTAAGAGCAGAGCGCAGCCGGCCCAGATCTCCCTTTGGTGCAACCTCGTAGAGTTCGAGCAGGTAGCCGAGCCGCCTGATCACCGCGCCGATTCCCAGCCGGAGCGCGTAGTCTACGAGCCGTGCGGGATTCATATCAGAGCGCCGAATCCACAGACTCTTGGCAACCTCGGTCACGCCCCCGCAATATTGCGGCTGCCTCAACCCGTCGATGACTGTGCGTTCAAGGTCGCTGATCCTGACCGACTCCTGCTTGGTCACCCAGTGGCTGGCGACCCCAAATAGATACTCGGGCTTCAGCAACACGAAGCGAAACTCGGTGCCCTGGATCGTTCTGTTGCGGAGCCGCTCGGTCGTGCTGGTGAAAACAACGAACTGAGGCTGTGTGGCCATGCAATGGAGTTCCATCGCCGACGCGTGTGAGATGTAGTAGGCGGCGCCAGCAGCCAACTCCCTTGCCACGACGTAGGGGTTCCCCGAGAACTCCCTGGCGCTGCCGAGTTCCGGGGGAACCAGGATGAAAAGCCCCGGCTCCAGTCGCGCCACCAGTCCTCTGGCCACAGCGTTGCGAACCAGACTGCGGGCCGACGCATGAGCCAGCCCGGTGATCGCCTGAACGTCTGCCAGGGTGAAGAGGCTCTGCATGCGTTCATAGAGAGCGGTTGTCAACTGGGCAGTCCTGGGCCCCACCGTCCTCGGCGGGTAGTGAGAATCAGTGCTCATTGTGTGCGTTTTTATGACACATATCGCGCTCACAATATGATGGCACGAAAGGCATCCCGCGCGCAATACGCGCCATGCCGCACCACCCACGGCGCACTCGTCATGACCGATGATGGAGCTGCTGCTGGACAAGCTCTCGAAGACCCGCAGCAACATGGAATTCCTGGCCGCCATGAGCGGTTGGGGGGGCGAGGGGCTGCCACCGCAGCCGGACGCGCTCCGGCGCGGCCAAGGCGCCCTGGCGCCGGCCGCGTGCCGCATGGGCTACACTGTCGTTTGCCCGGCACGGTGACCGTCACGCTGCTGTTGCTCACTCTGAGCGCGCCGCCCCCGCCCGGCGTCGAGCTACATCTCTATCACCGCGCGCTGGAGCGGCTGCTGGCCGAGCAGTACTTCACGCAGGAAGGCCGGCTCTACGTGCGGGGCAACAAGGCGGCGCGGTGCAACTTTGCCTTCCTGGAGAAGCCGCGCATCGGCGGCGAGGGCGGCCGCCTGCGTATTGAGGCGCGCTTCAGCGGGCGCACAGCGCTGAATGTGTTCGGCGCCTGCGTCGGCCTGGGGGACTCCTTCGATCTGACAATCCGGGCGGTTCCGGCATACAAGGATGGGGCAGTTGAACTCAAGCACGTGGAGGTGAGCACTGAGGGGCGCTCCACCTTTTACAGCCGCCGCGTGGCGAAGACCCTGGCGGCGAGCCTGGAGAAGGACTTCCGCGTCGGCATCCGCGAGCAGGCCAAGCGGATGCTCGAGCAGCCGCGGGCGGGCGCCTCCTACCGCCAGGAACTCTCGGACTTCACGGTCACCGCCATCGGCGTCACCGGCGAGGCCATCGTGCTCACGCTGAGCTTCCGCCTAGCCGTAAAGTGAGCGGGCCCGGCGGCGCCCAACGGTGTATACTGTGAGGGGCTGTAAGGCCCTGAGGAGGCTGTGGTGGCTGAGGTGCCCGCGCTGGCCGGATTGTGGTCGCAGTTCTCCGCCCTGAGCATCTTTCTGTCGATTGCGGCAGTGGGGTTCATCTTCCTGCTGGTCTCGCTGGTGTTCGGCGAGCTGTTCGACCACCTGGGCGGGGGATTCGACCACGACGGCGGGTTCGAGCACGACCTGGGGCACGGCGGCCCCGGGATCTTCAGCACCCGCATCCTGGCCGTCTTCATCACGGCGTTCGGGGGGTTCGGCGCCATCGGCACGCACTACGGGCTGAGTCCCCTGCCGTCCTCCGGCCTGGGCTTCGGCAGCGGTGTGGTGTTCGCCCTGATCATCTACGCCTTCGCCCGCTTCCTGTGGAGCCAGCAGGCCACCAGCGAGGTGCGGGCCACGGATCTGGTGGGCCAGACGGCGCGGGTGGTCGTCGCCATCCCGCCTGGCGGGATCGGCCAGGTGCGCTGCCGGCTGGGTGAGGCGCTGATCGACAAGATCGCCCGCTCCGGCACCGAGGAACCTATTCCCGAAAACGCCGTCGTTCGCATCGAAGAGGTGCTGGGCGAGACGGTGGTCGTCAGAAAGCAATAGCACTGTCGCTGATGTCGTAAGGAGGGTTACCGCTCATGGGGGAACTGGCGTTCTCCGAGATTTCGCGCATGTTACTTCCGGTAGTGGTTCTGCTGGTGGTCCTGGGGCTGTTCATCGCCGCCTGGCTGTTCAGCCGGAACTACCTGAAAGTCTCCCCGAACGCGGTGGCCGTGCTGAGCGGCCGCCGGCGCAAGCTGTCGGACGGGCGGGTGGTGGGCTATCGCATGGTCAAGGGCGGGGCGGCGCTGAAGTTCCCCCTGCTCGAGAAGGTGGAGTACCTTTCGCTGAACGTGCTGACCATTCCCCTGGAGATCAAGCGCGCCTACACGCTGAAGGGCGTGCCGGTTTCCGTCAAGGCGGTGGCCAACGTGAAAATCCGCGGCGATGACATGTCGCTGCAAGCCGCGGCCGAGCGGTTCCTGGGCATGACCCACGACCAGATCCAGCGGGTCATCTTCCAGACCCTGGAGGGCCACCTGCGCTCCATTCTGGGCACCCTGACGGTGGAGGAGATCAACTGCGACCGGCAGAGCTTCGCCCAGAAGCTGACCAGCGAAGCGGCCGCCGACCTGGAGAAGATGGGCCTCGGGGTGGACGTGCTCACCATCCAGGAGATCAGCGACGAGGAAGGCTACCTCGATGCGCTGGGCAAGCGCCGCACCGCCGAGGTGAAGCGCGACGCCACCATCGGCGAAGCCGAGGCGATGCGCGACGCCAAGATCAAGTCCGCCCTGGCCTTGCAGGAGGGCGAGCGGGCGAAGTTCTCCGCCGAAGCCGAGATCGCCCAGGCGGAGCGCGACTTCCAGATCCGCCAGGCGCAGTATCGGGCCGAGGTGGACACCCAGCAGGCGCGGGCCAAGCAGGCCGGTCCTCTCTCGGAAGCGCAGTCCCGGCAGGCGGTGGTGGCCGAGGAGGTCAAGGTCGAGCGCACCCGCACCCAGGAAATGATCTCGGTCCAGGAGCAGGAGGTCCAGCGCCGTCAGAAAGAGCTGGAAGCCACCGTGATCAAGCCCGCCGATGCCGAGCGGCAGGCGGCCATCGTCCGCGCCGAGGGGGCCAAGCAGGCGGCCATCCTCGAGGCCGAGGGCCGCCGCTCGGCCCAGATCGCCATGGCCGAAGCCGAACAGGAGAAGCTGCGCAGAGAAGGCACCGGGCGGGCCGCGGCCGTCGAGGCCGAGGGCAACGCCGAAGCGACCAGAATCCAGGCCGTGGGACTGGCGCAGGCCAAGGCCATCGAGGCCCAGGGCCTGGCCGAAGCCACCGCCATCCTGCGCAAGGCCGAGGCCTGGAAGGAGTTCAACGAGGCCGCCAAGCTGCAAACCGTGCTGGAGAAGCTCCCCGCCATCTTGCAGGCCTCGACGGGCGTCTTTGGCGCGGTGGCCGCGCCGCTGGGCAACATCGACAAGCTGGTGGTGATCGATCAGGGCGGCGGCGACGGCGGCGGGACGGGCCTGGCGCGCCTGGCCCGGACCGGGCCGGCAGTGGTGTTCAACCTGCTCCAACAACTGGAGGCGCTGGGCCTCAATCTGCCCGCCGTGATGGAGCAGCTCGGTGTGCACAAGAAGCGGAGTGAGGGCCAGCCCGTGGAGGTCGAGGCCGAAGCGAGGAAGGCCGGCGCATGAAGCTCAAGCCTGCCGGCGGCGCCGAAGCGGCCGTGCTGGTGATTCACTGCAGCGACGCGCGCTTCCAGCGGCATTTCCAGGATTTCCTGCGCGCTGACCTGGGCGTGGAGCATTACACCTTGCTGGCCGTCCCCGGCGGCGTGCAGGCCCTGACGCTGGTGGACTACCTGCCGAAGTTCTCCTGGGCGGGCTGGCGCTGGGTCAAGTTTCTGGTGGACCTGAGCCCGCCGGCGCGGGCCATTCTGATTGCCCACGAGGACTGCCGCTGGTACCTGAGTCAGCGCTTCGGCACGACTCCGCAGGAGGCGCGCGAGAAGCAGTTGCGGGATCTGCGCACGGCACGGGCGGGCCTGGTGGACCGCTTCGGCAAGGTCCCGGTGGAGCTTTACTACGCCCGCTTGGGCGACGGGCGCGCTGCCTTCGAGCGCCTCTGAAAGAGGCGCGGCTACGGGCCTATCGCCCCTTCAGCATCCCCACCACCGCGCTCACCAGCACGACCGCCATGCCCAGGGGGATGAGGCGCTTCCAGCCGACGTTCATGAGCTGGTCGTAGCGGAAGCGCGGCCAGGTGGCGCGGAACCAGATGATGGCGTGAATGATCGCGCCGACCTTGCGGAACCCGCCGTGCTCGGTCATGAAGCCCGGCACCGGCTCGGATTCGGCCTCCGGCAGGTCGAACGGCGCACGGATGGCCTCGGCGATGGCCGCGACGACGCACAGCAGTCCGTTGCGATCCCCTATACTGGGAGCATGGGGGCGAGGGAGCCCATCGAGAGGACGCGCAGCGTGGGGGCATCGCCATGAGCACTGTCACCGTCGAACTCGACCCGGAACTGGTCGCATTGCTGGCCGACTTGGACCGCCCGGTCAAGGACAGTGCGCGTGAGCTGATTGTCCTCGAACTCTACCGGAGGGGCCGCGTGTCGAGCGGCCGGGGGGCTGAGTTGTTGGGCCTCACCCGGGAGGCGTTCCTCGACCGCGCCTCCGCCGCGGGCATCCCGTACTTCCGCTTCACGGAGGCCGGGCTGGAGCAGGAACGCCTCCAGAGCGAGTCGCTGTAGGTGCTGGTCGTTTCCAACTCCAGCCCAATCATCGCACTCGAGCGGATCGGGAGGCTCGATCTCCTGCGGGCCGTTTTCCCCGAGCTCATCGTGCCTCCCGCCGTGGCCGAGGAGATTGGCCGCACTGCCCTCCCGCATTCGTGGCTCGCGGTGCGGGCCCTCGGCAAGGGACCCGATTCGCGCACAATCAGCGGAGGCCTGGGGGCTGGGGAGCGAGAGGCCATCAGCCTCGCCCTTGAGCTCGGCCACGTCCGGGTGCTGCTCGATGATCAAGCCGCAAGGCGCGTGGCGCGGGAGTTGGGTCTGCCAGTCGTGGGCACGCTGGGGACCCTGCTCGCGGCAAAGCGAAAGGGATTGATGCGGGCCATCCGGCCCGATCTTGAGAAGCTGCGCGCCGCAGGCTTCTTCATGAGCACCGAGCTGTTCCGGCGCCTTCTGCGGCTGGCAAACGAGTGACGCCATACCCCCCCTTCACCATCCCCACTACCGCGTTCACCAGGACCGCCGCCATGCCCAGGGGGATGAGGCGCTTCCAGCCGACGTTCATCAACTGGTTGTAGCGGAAGCGCGGCCAGGTGGGGCGGAACCAGATGATGGCGTACACGATCGCGCCGACCTTCCCAAAGAACCAGAACAACCCGATCAGGGCCCGGTTAACGGGCGGGATCACAAAGACCACACCGAACAGGATCAGTCCCAGCGCCAGCGGAAGGCGTGGGTGGGAATTCAGGCCGCCTGGCGGGGTTGCAGCTCGCGCTCAATCTTGGCCTGAGCGAAGCGCCGGACCAGCTCGAAGTCGTAGTGCCTCTGCATGTTGTGCCAGTACTCCGGGGAGAATCCGAAGTACCTGCCCAGTCGAAGAGAGGTGTCCGGGGTGATCGCCCGTCGCCCGTTGATGATTTGGCTGAGGCGGTTTGCCGGTACGCGGATCTCGGCGGCCAGCTTGCTGATGCTGATACCCAGCGGGCCCAGCAGATCTTCCTTCAGAACGCGCCCTGGGTGCACCGGCGGCCGGAGCCCTCTAGACCTGTCTGCCATTCCTGTCCTCCCCTAGTGGTAATCGACGATATCCACACCGTGGGCGTCTCTGCCGTCCCACGAAAAGCAGACCCGATATCGATCGTTGATCCGAATGCTGTACTGCCCGCTTCGATTCCCCTTCAACGCCTCCAGCCGGTCGCCGGGGAACTTGGCGAGGTCCGCCAGTCGAACGGCCGCATGAATCTGCATCAGCTTCTTCTCGGATGCGTACGCAACGTTGTTGAACTTCCTGGAATACCGACCCTCGAAGACGGCCTGCGTTTCCTCGCCGCGGAAGGACCGGATCACAAAGCCAGTATATGACGCGTTACGTCAGGTGTCAAACATCCCCGGACCGGCGTCCCCGCCGTCGCGCTCACCGGCACCGCGGCCATGCCCCGGGGGATGAGGCGTTTCCAGCCGAGATTCATCAAGTGGTGGTAGCGGAAGCGCCCAGGATGGACCGTCGCAACTCGGCTATACTTGAGACGTGGGAAAGCCAGCCACGTCGGTGGATGCTCAGAGAAGGCGGTTCCATTACACGGTGTTGTTCGAGCCTGCGGAAGAGGGTGGGTACGTCGCCCACGTGCCGGCGCTGCCGGGTCTGTGGACCCAGGGCGAGACGCTCGCGGAGACTCGGGCGATGGTCAAGGAGGCCATACTCGGATACATCGAGGGCCTCATCAAGTCCGGCGAGCCGATCCCGCCAGACAGCTCTCCGAGGAAGCCGCGGAGGGAAGTGCTGGAGGTGGCTGTTCCCGCCTAAATGCGCCTGCCCACCCTCAAGCCCAGGCAGGTGATTCAGGCTCTCCAGCGGGGCGGCTTCGCTATCCATCATCAGCGTGGCAGTCACGTCTACTTGCGACATCCCCAGAGGCCTGGAATCCAAGTCTGCGTTCCCGTCCATGGCGCGGATCTCAAACGAGGGCTGCTGCACGGCATCCTCAAGGATGCTGGAG
>CAZIRH010000162.1:0-9743 GCA_964541065.1 uncultured Solibacteraceae bacterium | reverse complement strand
AAAAACCGGGGACAGCCTGGGGTGTCCACGGGGGGACACCCGAGGCAGTCCCCGATTTTCTCAGCGGCGTTCGTAGCGGCCCATGCAATGGGCTTCAGCCAGCACGTGGCCTTTGAGCGCGCGGTCCAGTTCCGCGCGCCGCGCGCCCGCCTTCAACCCCAGGCTGGGCACATCCACCGCCATCAGCTTGAAGAAGTACCGGTGCGGCCCGTGGCCGCGCGGCGGGCAAGGGCCGCCGTAGCCCGGGCGGCCGAAATCACTGAGCCCGCTCACGCCGGTCTGCCCGGGTTTGAATCCTTGCGCCAGCGCGTGCACCGTGGGCGGAATATCCCACAGCAGCCAGTGATTCCAGGTGCCCACCGGGGCGTCCGGGTCGTCCACGATCAAGGCAAAGCTCGCCGTCTTAGCCGGCTCGCCGCTCCACTCGAGCGCGGGCGACAGGTCCGCCCCCTCGCAGGTGTGAATCTTCGGTACGGCGGCGCCTTCCGTGAAGGCGCTGATGATCAATTGGAATGCCATATTCCCCTCCCTCTACAAGCCACCCAGGGCGCGATCGAGCGCCTCGACGAAGAAGTACTCGCCCCACATGACCGACTCGGCCACGCCCAGGCCCTTATGGATATGGTACACCCCGCCCTGGAGGATGCCCTCCCAGGCGGGATCGGATTTCGCCAGATACTTCGTGCACAGCGTCCGCAAGATGTGCCGCGCCGTCTGCCCGTAGAAGTGGCCCTTGACCGGGTCGGTGCTGAGCGCTTCCAGTTGCAGCAGTCCGCCGGCGGCGATGGCCGCGGCCGAGGTGTCCACCAGCGTGCGGCTGTCCTCCGGGGCATCGTAGTCCCAGGGCGGCACTCCGTCGGCCGGCGTGTGCACGATGTAGTAATCGGCGCAAGCCTGCGCCGCAGCCAGAAAACGCGCCTCGCGGGTGAGACGATAGACCGTGCCAAAACCGTAGAGCGCCCAGGTCAGCCCGCGCGACCAGCAGGAGTCTCCCCGCCAGCCCTGGTGCGTGGTCTGCCGCAGGAACTCCCCCGTCTCCAGGTCAAACAGGCCCTCGTGGGCGGTGGAGCCGTCCCCGCGCACCAGCACCCGCCGCGTGGTCAGGGAGTGCCGCAGGGCCAGATCGTGCAGCTTCCGGTCGCGGGTCTGCGCGGCCGCGTAGAAGATGATCCCCACGTTCATCATGATGTCGATGAACAGGGAGTCCTCGGAGACGAACGAGCGCAAGTACTCGCCCTTGGGCTGGAAGCGCAGGCCCATGGTGCGGCCGGCCTGGATCAGGACGTCGTTGAGCGCCGGCTCGCCGGAGAGGAGGTACCAGGGCAGGTAAGTGGGCATGAAGATGAAGCCCAGGTCGTGGACGTCGCGGTCCAGCTTGCGCGGCTCCAGGGGCCGCGTGTAGCGCACGGCCTGGCGGCGCCACCACTCGCCTTCCTCGGAGCCCTCTTCGCGCCGCGCGAAGATCCACATCATGCCGGGGAGGAAGCCGTCGCACCAGTGCGTCCAGGCCGGCAGGTCGTGCTTCCAGCGGCCCTGGTGGGTGTACATGGGGTGGAAATCCGGATGCTGCTCGAGGAGGCGCCGGACCTGCCGGCGGGCCAAAGCCAGCGCCTCTTCGAAGAGCCTGGGGTCGGTGTCTGCGTCGAACTTGATCATAGCCTGCATTATAGTCCTGCAGGCCCGGCGTCTACGCGGCCGGCGGTTCCTCCAGGACGCAGACGTCGTTGAGGTTGCGGTAACTCTCCGCGTAGTCCAGGCCGTAACCCACCACGAACTGGTCGGGGATCTGGAAGCCCACGTAGGCCACGTGGATGGGCCGGACGCGGCGGCTGGGCTTGTCGAGCAAGGCGGCGATGCGGATGGAGCGCGGCTTGCGCTGCTCCAGCACGTGGATCAGGTAGGTGAGGGTGATGCCGCTGTCCACGATGTCCTCGACCACCAGCACGTCGGCGCCCTCGATTGAGATATCCAGGTCCTTAGTCAGCTTGACCTCGCCGGAGCTCGACTTATCCTTGCCGTAGCTGGAGATACCGATGAAGTCGATGCGGGTGGACCGGTGGATGGCCCGGGACAGGTCCGCCAGGAAGAAGCAGGCGCCCTTGAGGATGGCGATGAGGTAGACGGGATCGTTGGGGTAGTCGCGTTCGATCTGGGCGCCCAGTTCCTTGACGCGGGCCTGGATCTGTTCCGCGGGGATGAGCACACGCAGTTTGGGTTGCGGGTCTGGCATGATGTTAGCCGCCGCCGCTGCGGAGCGGGCTGCTGGGCGGTCCGATATGGATGTGCGGGCCGGTGGATCTGCCCGCCATGAAAGCGCGAAACGCGATGAAGGGAATGCGCCTGCTGCGGAGGTAGTCCCGGAGCCAGACGCCCTCGCCCTGGTCCGGATCCAGGGCCACGTCCACGCGGCCCCGGTGATCGAACCCGAGCGCCCGATGCACGGCCGTGTCGCCGCGGGCGCTGACCGGCAGCGGCTTCGAGAAGCGCTTCTCGAAGGCCAGGGCGATCTGCCGGAGCGCCTGCGAAGCGAACAGCGCGCTGCCGTCGTAGCGCTCGGCCAGCTCGGGCAGAAAGACCGCGGCGGGGACCTCTTCGAGCTTGGCCAGCAGGGCCTGCTCGGCCCGCGCCATGGCCGCCAGCTCCCTGAGGAGGCGCGCCCGGGAGGCGGCCAGTCCCATTTCCCGGCGGCTGCGGTCGAGTTCTTCGAGCAGGGGCGTGAGGGCCAGCCGCGGCAGCGCGCCCTCCTCGACCAGCTCTTTGGCCTGCTGGACGCGGGCCTGGCGGCGCTCGAAGCGGCGCGTGGCCGCGGCCAGCATCTCTTCGGCCTGCTGCTCGGTCAGGTCTTCGATACCGAGCCGGCCATAGAGCGTGCGTTCGAGAATGCGGGCATCTTCGGCGTCGTCCAGCCCGGCCACCTGCGCGGGGTTGTCGCGCCCGCGCACCATCTCCGCCGGGGTCGGCGCGGGGATTTGCGCGCAGGCGGCGCGCGCCAGGATAGCCAGCAGCGCCCACAAGAGCATCTCCCCAATTGTAGTACGATGAGGGCGAGGAGTTGAGTGCGCAGAGGGAGAGAGTCACCGGAAGACGCCCGGCCTTCACAGCTTCCTGAACAACCCGAGACGCCCGCCTGGCTGGTGGCGGTGCGCGCCGCGGAATCCAAGAAAGCTCTCCGTCCCCTGGTGCTGGATCTGCGCGACGTCTCGAGCTTCACCGACTACTTCCTGATCTGCTCGGGGAACAACAGCCGGCAGATCCAGGCCATCGCGGACGCGATCGATCTGGATCTCGACCGCTGTGGCCAGCACGCGCTGGGGCTGGAGGGCTACGAGCACGCCGAGTGGATTCTGGCCGACTACGGCGACCTGATCGTGCACGTGTTCTCGGAGCCGGCGCGCACTTTCTACGATCTCGAGCGCCTGTGGCGCCACGCCAAGGCGGTCGAGCCCGGCCCTTCTGACCCCTGACTTCCTTCCCGTTACACTTCCCGCCATTGGCGCAGCCACTGGTAGCCTGGGCGCAGGTTGGCCCACATGCGCCGGCCGGCTGTTTCCAGCTCCGCCCGCTCCCGGAGGTCCAGCTTGCGGCGCTCCGCCACCGCGTGGGCCTCATTGTCCACCTGGTGAAGGTTCACCAGCCCCGGGATGGGCGCGATGATGGCGGGGTTGCCAAAAAGTGCAGCATTCTTTTGCACAGTTTGCAAAAGAGCGCTGCCTTCGCCCACGTCCACGCCTTGCTGATGAGCACCAGCGCCGCCGGCGACGTTCGCCGGCCCATGCTGCCGTGCCGCAGCACTACCGTTTTCTTCCCGCCGGCCTCCAGTTCCGCCAGGTGGCTCATGTAGTACCGCTCCAGTTCCTCCGTCCACCGCTCGATCGCCCCGTCCAGTTCCGCGATCGCCGGCCCGTGCTTCTCCTTCGCCGCCGCGATCTCCGCCGCCATCTGGCCGGCGTACATCGTCCGTGTCGCCGTCGCCGCCCAAATCTCCGCCATCACCCGCTCGCACTCCTCGAGCGATGCCGGCATGTATATCGCGTCCTTCTTCTTCGCCATCACGCCCCCTGGATTGCCATCCCCCACAGGTGGCTCGCCACCCCGGCGATGGTCTTCTCCGTCACCCGCTTGCCCTGGTGCCGCGCCTTGAGTAGATCGATCGCCCGCATCAACCTCCGCATCGATCCGCCCGTCGCCCGCCACCACATCTCGAACGCACCCTCATCCACGTCCGCGATCCCTTCCTGCTTCACAATCGCCGCCATTTCCGCCCGCGTCACCCCGCTCAGCGGCGCCCATACTCCCACCCGCGAGGTCAGCGCCCCCAGGTCCGCCATCCGGCTCCCCATCATCCGCGCCAGCAGCACCGGCGCCGCCAGCAGCACGATCCCCACCCCGGCCTCGTTCGTCGCGTCCCACACCTGGCGGATCACCTGGAACACCCGCGCTCGCACCGTCTCGCACTGATCGAAAATCAGCAGACACGGCGCTTCCCGCAGTCGTTCGCATACGCCGCGAAACAACGTCCCGCCATTCTGCGCGCCGTGAAAGCCATCCGTCCCCAGCATTCACGCCAGGCAGTAGACCATCTCCACCTTGTTCGCGCTCGAGAACTCGTCGAATTCGAACACCAGGCTGTCCACCGCCCGGCCCGCGCCCCGCCGCCACGCCCGCACCGCCTCCGTCTTCCCCACCCCGTACTCCGCCGTGATCACCCCGATCGCCGCGTGCTCTACGCAATACTCGAGCACCTCCGCCACCTTCTTCACGGTCTGCGTCGCGTAGAAATTCCGCTCGCGTGCTACGCGCCGCATGCGCCGGCTCGCGTCCTCCGCCACCATCACGCTCGTCGCGCTTCGACCCGGCGCCAGGATATCCCCCGCCTGGGCCTGCGCCAGCACCCGCCGGATCTCACCCGTCACCTCGCGCCCACCGTTACAGTGGCCGCTCACGAACTTCCGCACCGTGCTCTCGCTCAGTGCCGTGTACGGCGCCAAGTCGGCCGTCGATAGATCAGGCCGGCTCCGCAAAAATTGGCGCAGCTCCTCCCGGAGCTGTTCCGCCTGTTCGCTCACATTCGACCCCCTGGAAAAACTGGAACTCATCGTCCTGGCTCGCGCCAGGTCCGATCGATACTGCCTCGATCTCCGCTACCTCCACCGGCGCCCGCTCCTCCCGCGCCGCCCGCCGCGCCACCTTCGGGATCAAGGTCTCCCACATCTCATTCGGAGAGGCCCACCCGCGTCCCGTCGGCGTTATCTTCCGCATCTCCTCGCCACTGTGCTCCCGCTCATTCAGCGATTCCAGAAAGTCCTCATAGAGTGCCGCCACCTGCTCGATCGTCGGGAATCCGCGCTCGGCCTCCTCGCCCTTCGGCCACCGCTCATGCTGCTCCACCAGCACGCCGAATCGCTCCGGCCGGTCGCTCGGCGTGTGCCCGCACCACCAGGGCAGCGTCTTGTCGTACAGCGCCGTGTTCAGGAAATTCGGCTCGATGATCTTCGCCCGCGCCCGCTTCACGATCGCGTGATGCACCCGCACCCCTAGCGTCTCCAGCACCCCCCGCATCCCCTCCTCGAGCGGTGCCATCTTGTGGAATAGGCTTTTAGCCTGTCGCCCCTCCAACCACTCGCAACAGAAATCCTTCCCGTTGTCCCAGTACACAGCGCCGGGCAGTCCGTGCCGCAGGAACACCCGCTTCAGCACAGTGGCGATCGAGTCGCTGCTCGGTTGCTCTACGATCGCCCAGGCCAGCCATTTCCGCGTCCGCATTTCCAGCGCCGCCGTCAGCCATGGCCGCGTCGCCTTCCACCGCTGCCCGTTTCGCACCAGGCAAAAAACATCCAACCGCCGATGGTCCATGACCACGTACTCCAGCGGCTGGATCGCGCTCAAGTCACGGAAAGAGATCACTTCCTGGCTGTTACTAAAAGCCTCTTGCCCCTCGCGCCCCATCACCCGCACCACTTCCGGGATGCGGCCGTACCACGTCGCCATGGTGCGGTAGCTCACCGCCGGCAGCGCCGCCTTCCCCTCGTCGTGCGCCGCGCGCCGGGCCCGCTCCTCCTCGTACGCGCGCCAGATTTCCTGGACGCTCATCTCGCCGTACACGCCTGGCTTCGGCAGCGCCGCCGCCAGCAGGAAATCCAGCGCCGCGCTCGTCATCACCCGCGGCTTCCCCCTGTCGCTGCGATCCCGCGTCACCAGCGCCGGCAGTCCGCCCCCATCGAACGCTTTCAGCCAGTGATAGATCGTGCGCGCTGCGGTCTTGTGCTCGCGCGCCAGCAGCGCAATCAGCGCGCCGCGCCGCCCCTTCGCTTGCGCCCACAATCCGCGAAACCGCTCCGGCGTCACCAATGGCTCGATCACCCGATACCGCCGCTCCGCCTCGGCGCGGTCCTCCGCGCTCAAGTTCGGCCCCTGCGGCGCCGTCAACCCGAGCGCCAACTGCCCCGGCGCCCCGTCTGGTCGGGCCAACTCGATCACATTCGCCCGCGCCAGCACCTGTGTCATGCCCGCGCCGCCAATCGCCTGAGCGCCCGCTTGATCCGCGCGCTCTTCTTCCGCCCCCAATAGACTTCCCGCACCATCTGCGGCGAGACCCTGCGTCGCCTCGCAATCCTCGTCAGCGCCCCCCAGTGCTCCACCAACCATTCCCGCTTCCGTTGCAGCAGCGGGTCGCGATGGTGTATTCTGAGGCTGTAATTTTGAGGCACCGAAATCAGCCTAACACTAGCACTAGTGTCATGTCAACGGAACAAAGGGGCCAGCGAATCAAGCGGTTACGGAAGGGTCTCGGCCTGAGCCAGGCTGACTTCGGCCGTCTGATCGGTCGGTCCTGGCAGTCCATCCATTCCTACGAGACCACCGACACGGTCAGCGATGAAGCCTGGCGGGCCATCGAAACCTGGGCCGCTGAGAACGGCTACGGTGATGTCCTATTGGGTTCGGGTCCGCCAATGCGCGTGCGCCGCGTCTTTGAGCCGGCGCCCCGGCCCATCGCCGGCGCCGGCATCAATCTCCATGCGCTGCTCGATGAGGTTCTCCAGAGCGAGGATCCCTGCGCCCGGCTTTGCCTGGAGAATTTCCTCCTCATCACCACACAGTACCTCCGGAGGCCCAAATGATCGCTATCCCCTTGCTCCTCGCCCTTGCCGCCGCCGACCCTGGCGGCTACCTCGCTGCCCGCTGGGGCATGACCCCCGACCAAGTCCTCGCCGCCATCCCTGAGGCCCGCGAACTCACCAGCCCGCTCCCCTCGCGCACCTTCAAGGAGGATGTGGCCCGCATCGGCATCCCCCAGATCACCCTCGGCCCCGATCAGGCCCAAGTCTTCTTCCTGATCAATGCCCAGGCCGGCCTCTACCGGGTCATGATCCAGCCGGCCACCGCCGACATGGACGCCTTCCGCCGCATTGAGGCGCTCCTAGTCCAGCGGTACGGTCGTCCCTGGCACCGCGCCGGCGAGACCACCACCCAGTCCCAGTGGTCCTTCCCTGCCACCACCATCACCCTGAGCTATTCCTACATCCCCGCGATCCGCTTCCGCTCCCTCTGGCTCACCTACGAGCGCCGCCAGCCCGTACCCCTGTAGTCCTAGTACGCGCCCGCGCTGTTTTCAGATGGCTACTAAAATTCTCACGCCCGATTTTCCACAGATCCCATTTCCGAACACCCAGCTAACTTATTGATTCTTCGTAGCGCCTCCGCTTGTTTACCCAGATTTTGCAGAAATAATTCTGCAACCGCCACCCCCGGAACGTTTAGTTTCGCCCGCCTGCAACCCCAATCCCCTCAATCCCTTACCCTCCCCTCGCCCCGGTCCGCCACACCCCGCCGCGCTTTGCCAAATACCCCCGCAAGCCCTAGTTGCCCAGGATGTAGCGGATGGCCAGCCGGGCGCGGCGGTCATCATCGACCGCATGGGGGCTGGCCAGCGAGCTGTCGCCCACAAACAGCGAGTTGTCGGCGAACGGCTTGATGCCGAACACGCCCACATCGTGCCGGCGGATGGCGTCGAAGACGCTGTCGTCGGGCAGTTCCTTGGTGGCCGCCGTGTAGGGGAACAGCACCACCTGGAGCTGCTGGGGGTATTGCTCGATCATCGACTTCAGCCACACGCGGTTGTGGGTGGAAACGCCCGTCCAGCGCGTCTTGCCTTGCTGGCGGGCCTTCTCCAGCGCCTCCATGGCCCCTTCCTCGATGCGTTGCAGCTCGCCCAACTCCGAGATCATCTCCATGGGCAGCGAGATGCGCCACACGTCCACGTAGTTCAGGCCGGCCTCGCCCAGCCCTTGATCGAGCCCTTCCATCAGCGCCCGGCCGGTGCGATACGCCTCGAAGCGCGACTCCCGCTCGTGCCAGGAGAAGCCGAAGTACATCTTGTCGCGGCGGCCCTTGAGCACTTTGGCGTAGGCCAGGATCTCCGGGCCCGCGCAGGCGTCCACGTAGTTGATCCCCACGTCGATCGAGCGGCCGACCACGTCGTGCCGGTTCTGGATGAACTCCGCGTGGTTGACGTTCTGGTAGTCCTGCTGGGAGTAGCCCTGGCCCTTGAACGGGTTCTTCAGTGCGGTCTCGACGCGCTTCCAGTGCCCGCCCAGGCACACGGCCGAGGTCTTGCCCAGCCGGCGATACTCCATGTTCTCGTTGAAGTTGAGGATGCTCCTCTCTAGCCAAGATAGAACTCCCCTCCGGCCACGATCTCGGCCGGGCCTGTCAGGTACACGTCCTCCTCCCACCGTAGATCCAGCTCGCCCGCCCGGGTGAGAACCTTGACCGGGCTGTCAGCCAAGCCACGCAGGAGGGCGGCCACCACGGCGCCGGTCGAGCCGGTGCCCGAACTCATGGTCTCACCGACGCCGCGCTCGAAGAAGCGAACTTCGAGCGTGTGCCGGTCCAGGGGGCGCACCAGCGAGACGTTGGTGTGCCGGGGGAAGAACGGATGCGCCTCGATCTCGGTGGCCAGGGCCTGCCAGAGGGGCGGAAACTCCTCGACGAAGAGGGCGCACTGCGGGTTGCCGACGTCTACGATGGTGACTTCCCGCGTCCCGCCGGCCAGCGGCAGAGCCACGCGCACCTGGTCGGCGCGGCAGAGGGGCCGCCCCATGTTCATCTCGAGGAGGAAGGCGAGCTCGCGGCGCTCGATCAGCCGCAGGCGCCTGAGGCCCGCGCCGGTCAGGAGGCGCACCTCGTCGCAGGCCAGACCGGCGTCGATCAGGAAGGCCGCGGCGCAGCGCGTGCCGTTGCCGGAGATCTCCGCCTCGCTGCCATCGGCGTTGAACAGGCGGATCGAGCCGTCCCAGCCGGGCGGATCGGGCGCGGCGGGACTCACCAGCAGCCAGCCGTCCGCGCCGACCCCGCTGTGGCGGTCGCAAATGGCCCGCGCTACCGCGGGCAGATCCTCGCGCGGCGCCTGCGACGCCCAGGTCAGCAGGAAATCGTTCTTGGCGCCGTGCGCCTTGGTGAAGGGAATCCTCATGGCGCCCGCCTGTAGATCTCGATCACCGGCGCGCCCTTCTGGGTGATCCTCTTGACGCATTCGTACCTCGGTCCGCTCCGGCTCGCCCGCAGGACGGCCGTGGCCACCTTGTCGCCGGAAACCGCCAGCGCCCACCGCTCCCGCAGGAACAGGTCCGGGCGGCCCACCGCGGCCTCCCACTGGGGCCGGTTGCCTTCGTGCAAGCTCGCCGCGAGCGGAATGCCTGCCTGGCGCAGGATCCCGGCGAGATCGCCGAAACACATAAAGATAC
>CAZIRH010000161.1:0-9794 GCA_964541065.1 uncultured Solibacteraceae bacterium | reverse complement strand
TCCACGTCCGCCACGGCGCCCAGCGGAAGCCCGCGGCCAGCGAACTGGAGCAGTTGATGGAAGGAGCCGATTCGTAGACCCGGGCCGCTGGCCTTCAGGCCGCCGTCTCGCTGGGCAGCGCGGTGGGCGGCTCCTTCCGCGAGCGCACGCACGAAAACCCGGCCGGGCTGCCGGGTAGGGAACGGAAGCGGTGAATCAGGCTCCTGGTATGCCATAATAGAATAAGTATGGCAACCGTAAAGATGACTTTCTCCGTCCCCGAGGACCTGGCGCAGCGCTTCCTCCGGCAGGTCCGCTCCCGCGACCGCTCCAAGTATGTGTCGGCCGCCTTGGAACAGAGCCTCCGCCGCAGGGAAGAGGATCTCATCAGGGCTTGCCAGCTCGCCAACAGGGAGCCAGATGTGGCTGCGATTGAGGCGGAGGCGGACGCGCTCGTAGATCCCATCGAGGAGCCTTGGGATGAATCCCCGACGCGGTGAGATCTGGTGGGCGGCGCTCGATCCCACCTTGGGCTCCGAAGTGACCAAGACCCGGCCCTGCCTGATTCTCTCGACCAACGTGGTCAACGCCTACCGTCGCACGGTGGTGGTCGTGCCATTCTCGTCTTCGCCTGCGCCCTATCCGCCCATCAGCGTGGCGGTGCGATGCGGCGACCGCCCGGCGGTGGCTGTGGTGGATCAGGTCCGGGCGATCTCCAAGCACAGGCTCAGGTCGTGCCTGGGCCGGGTCACGCCAGAGGAACTTGAGGCCGTCGAGACAGCGCTCAAGCAGATTCTGGAGCTTCCCTGAAGTCTGTGGTGCTACGCTGAGGGGTTGACTCGGACTCCGCGCCTCATCCCCCACCTGCGCTGGTGGATCGGCGGGCTGCTGTTCGCCTCGACCATCATCAACTACATCGACCGGCAGACCCTCAGCGTGCTGGCGCCGCGCCTCAAGGGGGAGTTCCACTGGACGAATTCGGACTTCGCCGTGATCGTCATCGCCTTCCGGGTGGCCTACGCGGTGATGCAGACGGTGGCGGGGCGCGTGCTGGACAGGTTGGGCACGCGCCGCGGCCTGCTGCTGACGGTGAGCTGGTACTCGGTGGCGGCCATGCTGACCTCCCTGGCCCGGGGCCTGAAAAGCTTCGCCCTGTTCCGCTTCCTGCTGGGCACGGGGGAAGCGGCCAACTGGCCCGGCGCCACCAAGACCGTGGCCGAATGGTTCCCCAAGTCCGAGCGGGGCTGGGCCGTGGCGCTGTTCGACAGCGGCTCGGCGGTGGGCGGGGCCGTGGCGCCGTTCCTGGTGCTGTGGCTGTATCACACCTTCGGGAGCTGGCGTCCCGCCTTCGTGATCACCGGCGTGCTGGGATTCACCTGGGTGCTGGCATGGCGCGCGCTGTACCGCCCGGTGGAAACGCACCCCCGCCTGGACCCGCGGGAGCGCGAGATGATTCTCCGCTCGCGCCGGGAAGAGCAGCGCACCGAGGCACGCGCCATCGCCGGCGGCGAGCGCGAGCGGCCGGCCTCCTGGCGCGACCTGCTGCGCCTCAGGCAGACCTGGGGCATCATCCTGGGCAAGTCGCTCACTGACCCGGTCTGGTTCTTCATCACCGACTGGTTCGCCATTTACCTCGTCTCGAAGGGCTTCGTCCTGGAAAACACCCTATTCGGCTTCTGGGTGCCGTTCCTGGCCGCGGACTTGGGGAACTTCTTTGGCGGCGGCCTTTCCAGTCATCTCATCCGCCGCGGCTGGACCGTGCTGCGGGCGCGCAAGTTCGTGATCCTGATCTGCGGCCTGGGCATGACGCTGCTGATTCCCACGGTTTTCGTCTCGAACTTGCCGGCGCTGATCACCCTGTTCGCCGTCTCGACGTTCGCCTACGCGGCCTGGTCCACCATGGGGCTGGCGCTGCCCGCGGACCTCTACCCCAGCGGCACGGTGGCTTCGGTGAGCGGCATGAGCGGCACGGGCGCCGGCATCGGCACCATCATCTCGACCTACCTGATTGGCTGGGTCTCGGACCGCTACTCCTTCGAACCGATTCTGGTGGCGGCCAGCCTGGTGCCGCTGGTGGCGACGGCGCTGGTGTTCCTGCTGGTGCGGGATGAGAAAGACCGGTGAGGCCGTCGCGCCTATCGCGGCTGGGACTTCAGAATCCGCCACATGGTGCCGGCGAAGATGTTGGCCTGGGCCTCGGCCGGCACGCCGCAAGCATCCAGCATGCGATGGTAGCGCTCGAGCGTGCGGTCGAATTCCTCCAGCTCGCCCTCGAAGACGTCCGAGCCGAAGACCACCTTCTCGAAGGCGTGGGCCTTGGTCTTGGGCGTGTGCGGGCTGGCCACGCTCGACCACCAGAAGATGGACCTGAAGAAGGTGTAGTCCTCCTGCTTCTTGATGAGGGTCGAGCCGGAGAGGTCAAAGTAGAGGTTGGGGTTCCAGCGGGAGATCTCGCCGGCGTGAGCGTAGTCGGGATTGCCCAAGTGCGCTCCCAGGATCGTGACCTTCGGGAAGCGCCGGGCGATCCCATCCAGGGTGGTCGGGCGCATGCGATCGACGCTGACGTCCTCGGGCACATCGGGATTCAGCCGGTTGACGATGCCGGTGTGGAACAGCAGGATCATGCCGTATTTCTCGGCCCGGGCGTAGATGGGCCAGTAGCTGCGGTCGTCGTAGTTCTTGAGCGGCCTGGTCAGCTCGCCGAGGCCGCGGAAGCCGGCGGCATGGAAGCGGTCCACCAGTTCGACGGCGGTGGGATCGTCGAGCTTGATCTCGCCCAGCCCCGCCAGACGAGTGGGGTAGCGGCGGATGAAAGACGTCACGCTGTCGAGGTCCTTGGGGGCGGTGATCACGAGCGCCATGGCGTCCGCCCCACGGAGCCGTGCCACCAGCTTCCGCAGGAACGTGATCTCGCCGTTGTGGTGCACGTGGGCGTCGATGATCTTGGGCTGCCACGCCTGAGCGGAGGCGAGGGCGGGCAGCAGCAGGAGAAGCCAAGCGGGCAGTCTGGGCATGGTGAGTCTCAGTAGATGGATTATCTCACCACCGGGCTACAAACGGGCGGCGTCAGAAATCTACGATCAAGGCGAAGCCGGCTGCGTCCAGGCTGGCGCCGCCCACCAGCACCCCGTCGATCTCGACCTGCGCCATCAGGCCCTTGATGTTGTCGGGCTTGACGCTGCCGCCGTAGAGGATGCGCGCGGCCTCCGCCGCCTGCCGGCCGTAGCGGGCCTCGATTTGCGCGCGGATGAAGCGGTGCGCGTCAGCCGCAATCTCCGGGGTCGCGGTTCTCCCGGTGCCGATGGCCCACACCGGCTCGTAGGCGATGACGATCCGCGCGAACTGCTCAGGGGCCAGGGGCGCGATGCCGTCGCGGAACTGCGCCAGCAGCACGGCTTCGGTCCGGCCCGCTTCGCGCTCCGCCAGGCGCTCGCCCACGCAGACGATGGGGAGCAAGCCCGCTTCCAGCGCCGCCACGGTCTTCTTGAGCACGCTCTCGTCGGTCTCGCCAAAGTACTGCCGGCGCTCGCTGTGCCCGATGATCACCCAGCGGGCTCCCACCGCCGCGAGCATGGGCCCCGATACCTCGCCCGTGTAGGCGCCCTCCTTCACCCAGTAGAGGTTCTGGCCGCCGATCCCGATGCGTGTGCCGCGCGCGGCCTCGACTGCCGCCGCCAGGTTCGGAAACGGCGGGCAGATCACGATATCGCAGTGGGTGGAGGTCTCCACCAGCGGGCGGAACTTCTCGAAGAAGGCCGCGGTCTCCGCCGCGGTCTTATACATCTTCCAGTTGCCTGCCATCAAGGGTCTTCTCATAGGATCGCCTCCAGGAAACTCGTTCCTTTCTCAAGCTCGATTCCGAAAATCGTCGCCACACTCTGTCCTATATCGGCCAGCGTGGGCCGGGTCCCGAGGTTGACTCCCCGCCGGGCGCCTGGGCCATAGACCAGCAGCGGGACGTATTCCCGGCTATGGTCGGTGGAGGGCGTGGTCGGATCGTTACCGTGGTCTGCGGTGAGAATCAGCAGGTCGTCGTGGCCCAGCTTGCCGAGCAGTTCCGGGAGCCAGGCGTCGACGGCTTCGAGCGCCGCGGCGTAACCCTCCGGGTCGTTGCGGTGGCCGTAGAGCATGTCGAAATCCACCAGGTTGATGAAGATCAGCCCGGCGGGCACGCCCGCGAGGGCCTCGAGGGTCTTCGCCATGCCGTCGGCGTTGCTGCGGGTCTGGACGTGACCGCGAATGCCGCGCCCCAGGTAGATGTCGAAGATCTTGCCCACGGCGTGGACGAAGACGCCGGCCTCTGCGAGCCGGTCCAGGAGCATGCCGGGTGGGGGCGGCACGGCGTAGTCGTGGCGGTTGGCGCCGTCGCGCACGAACGCGCCGGGAGGGCCCAGGAAGGGTCGGGCGATCACCCGCCCCACCTCGTGCGGCCCGCGCAGGAGCTCGCGCGCCAGCCGGCACATCCGGCACAGCTCCTCGAGCGGGATTACCTCCTCGTGCGCGGCCACCTGGAAAACGCTGTCCGCCGAAGTGTAGACGATGGGCCGGCCCGTGCGGATATGCTCCTCGCCCAGTTCCCGGATGATCTCGGTGCCCGAGGCCGGGTAGTTGCCCAGGATCTGGCGGCCGCTGCGCCGCTCGAACTCCGCGATGATTTCCGGCGGGAAGCCGTGGGGGTAGACCGGGAACGGACGGGCGAGCTGAATGCCGGCCATTTCCCAGTGCCCCGTGGTGGTGTCCTTGCCGGGCGAGGAGGTGGCCGAGCGCCCGAAGGCGGCGCGCGGAGCGGGAGCCGGGGCCAGGCCCTCGAAGGCGCGGATGTTGGCCAGGCCCAGCTCGACCAACTGGGGAATCCGCAAGCGCCGGCGGCGGGCGAGGTTGCCCAGCGTGTCGCTGCCCGCGTCGCCGTAGGCTGCGGCGTCCGGCAGCTCGCCGATGCCCAGGCTGTCCAGAACCAGCAGGATTACGCGGCGGAACATCACACAGACCGCTCCCTTGGAAGCTGTGAAGAAATCAGAACACAGGCAGGAATGCCTGTGCCACCTGTCCGCAAGCCCTGTGTTTCGAGTGTGGCACAGACATTCATGTCTGTGTTTTCGTCGCCCGCCCGGATTCTTTCACAGCTTCTCACGGTCGCGGCTCCGAACTTCTCAGCGCTTCCTCGAGGCGCTCGCTGAGCATGTCCACGAAACGCTCCGGGATGAACCCTTCCATGCGGCTGACCACCTGGCCACGCTTACCCAGCAGGATGGTGGTGGGGATGGAATACACCCGCAGCAGGCCGGCCAGGCCGTCATCGAAGTAGACCTTCTTGGTCCACTTGTGCTCTTCGAGGAACTCGCGCACTCCCTCGCGCTCTTCGTCGGTATTCACGGAGAGGAACACGACCTCGGGCCGGCCCTTGAACCGCTGCTTGACCAGCTCGTAGAGGGGGTGCTGCACGCGGCACGGGCCGCACCAAGTGGCCCAGAAGTCCAGCACCAGCACCTTGCCGCGCAGAGAAGCCAGCGCCAGCTTGTCGCCCTCGAGGCCGGGGAGGGTGAAGTCGGCGGGGTTGCTCACCTGGAGGTTGGGATCCACGCTGCGGAGCCGGAGGCGCCGTGCGGCCAGCAAGGCCGTGGTGCGGTCGTAAGCTTCCAGGATCAGGTCCCCCAGGCCCGTCTCGGAACCCCTGAGCCGGCGATAGGCCTCGCCCAGCCGCGCGCGGAGCGCCGTCCGGTCCGCCTCCGTCGAGCGCGGATCGAAGATGGTGAAGGCGTCCGCGTAGTGGCGCAGGGCCTCTTCCTCTTTGCCCGCCTTCACCAACCACGCGGCGATTTCCTGCGCCGACTCGGCGTTGGGGTAGCGCGCGAAGGCCTGACGCGCCAGCGCCACGGCCTCGGCCAGGTTGCCCAGGTTCCCGCTGGCGCGCGCCTGATAGATCAGCGCCCGGCCCAGGCCGCGGTCCAGCTCCTCCTGCCACTTCCCCAGGCTCAAGCGTCCGGAGGGCTTCTCCTTGCCGACCGCCAGCAGGCCGGCTTCCAGCTTGTGCGCGTACTCGAGGGCGCGCCGGAAGCGCTCCGGGTCCGCGCGCTCCTCCTCGAGCAGAGCGCGGGTGAGGCGATCGAGAAGCTCGAGATCCTGGGGATCCCGGGCCAGGACGCGCTCACCGTAGAGGATGATGCGGCGGTCGTCTTTGGCCTCGAGGGCGGCCCGCGCCAGGGCCCGCTCGAGCTCCGCGCGGCGCGTGGATTTGGGGTACTTGGCGAGGTGGCTCTCGACGGCGCGGATGAAATCCACCGCGCTCGAACCGGCTTCCGCCAGGGCTTGCCCCAGCGCCCGCTCTTCCGCCCCCTGGGCGCACAGGATCACCGCCGAGGCGCAGAGGGCACGGCGCGGCTGCGCCGCAAGGCAAAAGGCAAAAAGCAAAAGGCAAAAGGACCAGAAGAGGCCGTTCTTCGGGAGTCTTCGCGGCCGGACAAGATTCCCTGGGCTAGTAGTACAGAGGAGACGGAGGCAGAAACTCATGGCTGCGCGGGGCTGGCCCGGATAGACTCGGCCAGGTTGGCCGCCCGCACCCGCGCCATGTGCAAGTAGGATTCGTTCTTGGCGATGCGGTCGAGCAGCTTGAGGAACTGGAGGGCAGCCACCAGGCGGTTACGGTCGCGGGAGACCTCCAGGGAGAGCAAGGCCTGGTTGACGCCCAGCCGGTCGTAGCGGGCGACGCGCTCGAGGTTGATAAAGTGCCGCTCGGTCTCGGCGATGCGCTCGAACCAGTCCCACAGCAGGCGCGCGTCGGCGTCCAGCGAGTAGTTGAACTTGACCTCGTGGCTCTCCTCGCCGCTCTGGTAGCGGAAGGTCTTGAGGCCCGTGTTGGCCACCTTGAGGTTGGATTCCAGCGGGCGCGTGAACCGCCCCAGTTTCTCGGCCAGGGCGAAGATCTCTTCGGTCTCTTTGGGGGTGAGCTGGAACCTGAGCGGGTTGTCGTCCTCGGGCGTCTCCCGGTAGTCCGCCTGGCCGCTGCGGTCCACGGTAACGGCCATGTAGGCCGGCGAGCTGCCGGGAAAAGACTTCGAGTAGAAGATCCTGGGCAGGTCGGCGCCCGCCAGGACGGCCGCGGCCAGAAACAACCAGAGCCGCTTCATGGCGGGCTCCCGGCGGCCCGCCGCGTGGCGTGGCAGATGGCCACCGCCAGCGCGTCCGCGGCGTCCTCCGATTCAATGTCCCGTTGGAGGCCGAGCAACGAACGCACCATCAGTTGCACCTGCCGTTTCTCCGCTCTGCCGTAGCCCACCACGCTGGTCTTGACCTCCAGCGGCGAGTATTCCCCGACCTCCAGGCCCGCTTCGGCCGCCGTCAGCAGGGCCACGCCGCGCACGTGCGCCAGCTTCAGCGCGGTCTTGACGTTGACCGCGTAGAAGACTTCCTCGACCGCCGCCGCGCCGGGCTGGTACTGGGAGATGACCTCGCGCAAGGCGCGCCCGATCTCGGCCAGCCTCTGGAAAAAGGGCCGGTTGGCGCGGGCCCGGATCACGCCCGAAGCCACCAGGCTATGGTCGCGCCCGTCACTGTCGATGAGCCCGTAGCCGGTCCGCTCGGCGCCGCAATCGATGCCCAGGACGCGCATCCACCGCCCGGGCGCTCACTGCGCCAGGGCCTCCATCACCTTCTCGTCGATGTCGAAGTTGGAGTAGACGTTCTGGACGTCGTCGTGATCCTCGAGGGCTTCGCTGAGCTTCAGCATCTGCTGGGCTTCCTTGCCCTCCAGCCGCACCGAGGTCAGCGGGACCATGGCCACTTGCGCGGAGATGGTCTCGAGGCCCGCCTGCTGGATGGCGCCGACCACTCTCTCGTGGGCCTCGGGCGGCGACAGGACCTCCCAGTGGATGCCATCGCTGCGCAGGTCCTCCGCCCCCGCGTCCAGGACCACCTCCATGAGCTGCTCTTCGGTGGCCTTCTCCTGGGCGATCAGCACCTGGCTCTTGCGCTCGAACAGCCGCGAGACGCTGCCCTGGTCGCCCAGCTTGCCCCCGTGCCTGCCGAAGATGTGCCGGATCTCGGCCACGCTGCGGTTGCGGTTGTCCGTGACCAGTTGCACCAACATGGCCGCCCCGCCCGGGCCGTATCCCTCGAAGATCACCTCTTCGATCTGCCCGCCCCCGAGCTCGCCGGTGCCCCGCTGAATGGCCCGCTTGATGTTGTCCGCCGGCATGCTGGCCGCTTTGGCGGCCAGGATGGCCGTGCGCAAGCGCGGGTTCGCGTCCGGGTCGCCGCCGCCGCGGGCGGCGATAGAAATCTCCTGGATGACCCGCGTAAAGGTCCGCCCGCGCTTGGCGTCCAACGCGGCTTTCTTGTGCTTGATACTTGCCCACTTGGAATGGCCCGACATGGCAAACCTCCACTACGGCAGGCGCACTTGGGGTGAACCCAACCACCGAGGATAGCAGAGAAGCCAGCCCGGCTCAACCGCGGCCCGGCCGGCGAGACCCGCGGGTCGAACAGCAGCCCAGACCGGCTCCTTCTTGCGTTGCGCACCCCGGCTGGTATATCTGATAGGAGCGGCAAGGACGCCAATCCACGACTGAGGAGGAGCAGACATGAAGATCTCGCTGGGTAGTTGGGCCTTCGCCTGGGGGGCCTACGCCGACAACCCCATCCCCTTTGATCGCATAGTGAAGCGGCTGGCCGAGGCCGGCTACGACGGCATCGAGGTGTGCGGCTTCCCGCCGCACGTCACCCTCCAGCGCTACCCCACCAGGGATTCGCGGCAGGAGGTGGTTCGCCTGCTGGCCGATGCTGGTCTGGACGTCTCCGGCTACGCCGCCGATTTCTCCGCGGCCAACCCCACGGCGCCGGAAAACAGACAGAAGTACCTGGAACTGTTCCGGCGAAACGTCGAGATGTGCGCCGATATCGGCAGCCCGTCCATCCGTGTGGATTCGGTGGCCAGCCCCGGCTCGATTCCCGACGCGGACTACCAGGCGGCCTTCAATCGCCTGGCGGAGGTCTGGCGCGAGGCGGCCGCCATCGCCCAGCGGGCCGGCATCCGGGTGGTATGGGAGTTCGAGCCCGGGTTCGCCTTCAACAAGCCCTCCGAGGTGGTGGCCATGCACGACCAGGTCGGGCACCCCAATTTCCAGCTCATGTTCGATACCTCGCACGCCTACATGTGCGCTGTGGTGGGCGCGCGGCAGCATGGAGCGAAGGAGACCCTGCCCGGGGGCGTCAGCGAGCTGCTGGCCAAGCTTGAAGGGCGCATCGGGCACGTCCACCTGATCGACTCCGACGGCACGCTGCACGGGGACGAGACCAGCACCCACCGGCCCTTCGGCGAGGGTTTGGTGGACTTCCGCGGGCTGAGACCCCAGCTTCTGGCCATCCCGGGCATCGAGTGGTGGACCATCGATCTATGCTTCTGGCCCGGCTCCTGGGAGCTGGTGGAAGCAAGTCACAAGTTCGTGGCCGACCTGCTGGCTGCGGGATGAAGTTCCTGCGCAGCCTGGGCGACCTTTTGCTGTCCTGGGGACCGCCAGGGATCTTCCTGCTCGCGCTGGTGGATTCCGCCGGCATCCCCATCCCGGAAGGCACGGACGTGCTGCTGCTGATGGTGGCCGCGGCCAGTCCCGCCACGGCCTATCTGTGCGCAGCCTTGGCCACGGCCGGCGCCGTCATCGGCCAGATGGTGCTGTTCTACATCGGCCGCAAGGGCGGAGAAGCCTACCTGGAGCGACGCACGCAAACCGGCCGGGGCCGCCAGTTCCGGCTGTGGTTCCACCGCTACGGCCTGCTGACGGTGTTCATCCCCACCCTGCTGCCGGCGCCGCTGCCGCTCAAGG
>CAZIRH010000160.1:0-9796 GCA_964541065.1 uncultured Solibacteraceae bacterium | reverse complement strand
CATCGTCTTTGACCGCTGCTACGACACCCAGCCCGTCTGCACGCCCGCGCGCTCCAGCGTCCTGACCGGCCTGTGGCCGCATCAGAACGGCCTGGTGACCAACGACCTCCCGCTCCCGGCCGGCATCAAGACCTTCCCGGAGCTGCTGGCCGACTCCTCCTACCGCACCGGGTACTTCGGCAAGTGGCATTTGGGCGACGAGTTGTTCGCGCAACACGGCTTTGCGGAGTGGATCTCGATCGAGGACATCTACTACGAGCACTTCACCGCCGGCCGGGACCGTGCCAGGCGCAGCGACTACCACCACTTCCTGCTCCGGCTGGGCTACCAGCCCGATGACGCCGCCCAGAACAGATTCTCGCGCCTGTTCGCCGTGCGGCGGCCGCTCGAGCACTGCAAGCCGGCGTTCCTGGCCGGCGAGGCTTCCAGCTTCATCCTCCGGCATCGCCACGAGCCCTGGATGCTGTACGTAAATTTCCTCGAACCGCACATGCCGTTCTACGGGCCGCTGAACGACCTGCACAGCGAGGAGGAAGCGCCCATCCCCAGGAACTACCCCGGCATTCCGGTCGAGATGGAGCCACGCTCCTACGCCGCCATCCGCCAGAAGCAGGTCAGAGGCGGCGTCAACGCCAGCTACCTGTCGCTCGGCGCCGCGGCCACCGACCGGGAGATCTTTGCCCGGCTCAACCGGAACTACGCCGGACTGTGCAGCCAGGTGGACCAGGCGCTGGGCCGCATCCTGTGGGCGCTGGAAGCCTCGGGCCAGGCCGACAACACCATCCTTGTCTTCACCGCGGATCACGGCGAGATGATGGGCGCACACACGCTCATCGGTAAGAGCGTCATGTACGAGGAAGCGGTGCGCGTGCCGCTGCTCGTCTCGATTCCCTACCGGCACCGCAGCCAGATCAAGATCGAGCCGCCGGTGAGCCACATCGGCCTGGTGCCGACGCTGCTGGAACTGATGGGCCGCCGGCCGGCGGAGCCGCTGGCCGGCGAGAGCCTGCTGCCGCTCGTGGAGGGGCGGCCACGCCGCGAGGACCACGTCTTCATCGAGTGGAACGATCCGCCGCAGGGCCCTAACGCGCGGGCCGTGGTGACGCCGGACGGCTGGAAGATGGCGATCTACGACGCGGACAACTCGCTGCTGTTCCACCGCGAGCGCGATCCGCTGGAAATGGAGAACCTCTACTACCGCCAGGACCACGCCGCCCTGGTGCGGCGCCTCCGCGCCAGGCTCGAGTCCTGGCAGCGCGAGACCGCCGACCAGCTCCGCCTGCCGGGGTAGGCCGTGGCTGGCGTGGCTGACGTTTTGACCACTTGCGGCGGCGGCCGCCTTCTCCTTACAATATGTAAGGAGCGATGGCAGTGGCGACCTTGACCAGCAAAGGACAGATCACCATCCCGGTGTCAGTCCGGAACCGTCTTGGCCTCAAGCCCGGCGATCAGATCGACTTCGTGCCGGGGCCGGGCGGCGGATTCGTGCTGGAGCCCAAGCGGATGAGGTTCGAGGCGCTCCACGGCCTGCTGAAAGGAGCCGCGCGCAAGGCGGTCAGGGTGCGGGCCATGGATAGGGCCATTGGGGAGGCGGTCGTGTCCCGGTGGCGGCGCGGCTCGAGGGCGGGATCGAGGTGACGGGGATCGACACGAACGTCCTGGTCCGTTTTCTGGTGGCGGATGACCCCCGCCAGAGCGAACGCGCCGCACAGCTCCTGGCGGCGTCCAGGACCCAGGGCGAAGCGGTATGGATCTCCAGCATCGTGCTGTGCGAGGCCGCTTGGGTCCTGCGATCCGCCTCCGCGCACCCGAAGTCCGCGATCCTGGACGCCATCGAGCAGTTGCTGCGCACGGACGTGTTCCGCGTGGAGGCGGAGGATGCGGTGCACAGGGCCTTGGCGAGCTGCCGGGAGGGACCCGGGGACTTCGCCGATCACCTGATCGCGCAGCTCAACCTCGCCCGAGGGTGCCGCGAGACGGCCACCTTCGATCGCTCGCTGCGCCGCGTGCCCGGCTTTCGCCTGCTGTGACGAGTCTCGGGGCGGCTTGACCGGCCGCCGCTACTCCAGGTGTTTCTTCAGCCAGCCCAGCACTTCCTGCATGTGGTAGCGGGAGTTCTCGCCGCTCAGCACCCAGTGGTTCTCCTCCGGGAAGATCACCAGGCGGACCGGCACGCGCCGGCGCTGCAACAGCTTGTACATCTCGAAGGCCTGGCTGAGGGGCACGCGGAAGTCGCGCTCCCCGTGGCTGATCAGCATGGGCGTCTTGAAGTTGCCGGCGTAGCGCATGGGGCTCTGGTCGATCCACTGGCCCTTCAGTTCCCACACCGGGCCGCCGTTGCGGAGTTCCCAGTAGTAAGCGCCGTCGGTCGCGCCCCACATCGAGACGTTGTCCGTGAGGCCGGCATGGTTGACGAGGCAGCGAAAGCGGTTGGTGTTGCCCTCGAACCAGGCCATCAGGTACCCGCCGTAGCTGGCGCCGGCGGCCGCCATCCGCGTGCCGTCGATGAAGGGGAACTGGCGGATGGCTTCGTCGGCCGCCTCCAGGATCTCCTGGCCCGGACCGCGCAGCACGTCGCGGTTGATGGCCTCGGCGAACTCCTCGCCGAAGCCGGTCGAGCCGGTGTAGTTGGTCATCAGCAGCACGTAGCCGGGCGAAGTCAGCAGGTGGTAGTTCCAGCGCAGGAAGAACTGGTCCTTGCTCATGTTGTTCGGCCCGCCATGCGGGAACACGATCAGGGGATACTTCTTCGACGGATCGAACTGCGGCGGCAGCACCAGCAGGCTGTGGATGCGCTTGCCGTTCTTGGCGGTGAACCAGAAGTGGCGCGGCGCCTGCCAGTCGATGCGGGCCACGCGCTCGGCGTTGAAGTCCGTGAGCAGGCGGTGCTGGCCGGCGGCCGGGTCGATGCGGACCACCTCCGGCGGGCGGATCATCGAGCCCCAGTTGGCCACCAGCACCGGCGCGGCGGCCTGGGGGGCGATGCCGAGGGCCGAGTAGCCGCCTTCCTTCATCTCGAAGGCCGGCTCGACCGCGCCGCCGCCGGCGGGCATGCGAAACAGCCGGTCGAGACCTCGCTCCTCTGCGGTCAGGTAGACGGTGCGGCTGTCCGGGGTGAAGGCGAAGCCATCCACCGAGCGGTCCCACTTTTCGGTGAGCAGCACGGGCTGGCCGGCGGGGGGCCAGGCCAGCCGGGCCAGGCGCGAGAGGCTGTACAGCTTGGTCTCGCTGCGACGGGTGTGTGTCGCATAGAGCGCCTGACCATCGGGGCGAAAGCTGGGACGCCCGTAGCTGTCGCGGCCGGAAGTCAGGGCGCGCGGTTCGCCGCCCGAGGCCGCCACCTGGTAGAGGTGCATCGAGCCGATGGCGTAAGCGGCAGTGTGCGCGTCGGTGGTGGCCGTGAAGACGATGGACTCCCCTTCCGGCGCCCAAATGGCCTGGAGGTCGGACTCTCCGCTCATGCCGCGGGGCGCATCAAAGCCAACCTCCCTGACCAGCTTCGTCCCGGCGAGCAGGTCGCGGGCCTTCGCGCCAGCGGCGAGTTCCTGCACGAAGACGTGCGGCCGGAGGTCGTCCAGCCAGCGGTCCCAGTACTGAATGGGAAAGAGCTCGAAGACGCGGGCCCTGTACTTGCGGGCCTTGCGGTCCGCGGCGATCTTCTGGTTGGCGGCGTCATCGGCGGCGCCCGGGTAGACGGTGCTCTGGACGAGCAGAGCCTGGCCGTCGGGCCGCCACCTGGGCGAGTAGGCCCCGGTCGAGAGTGTAGTAACACGCTGGGCTTCGCCCCCGCTCAGCGGCAGGATGTAGACCTGCGAGGCCTCGTCCCCCTCGCGCTTCGCGGAGAAGACGATGCGCGTGGAATCCGGAGACCAGTCCACTCCGCCCTCGGGGCCCTTGGTGGCGGTGAGCCGGCGCGGCGGCGCGCTGCCGTCCGCGGGGACGATCCAAAGGTCGGAGACCTGTTTGTCGGCTTCGTAGGCGGGTTCCATGACCGAAACCACCACCCACTTGCCGTCCGGGCTCAGCACCGGGGCGCCCACGCGTTTCATCAGCCAGACGTCCTCGTGCGTGATCGGGGCAGTCCCGGCCGTGAGCCAGGCGGCGAAAAGGAGCACAGCGAGTGCGCGTCTCATGCGAGCCAGAATAGCACGGGCCCGCGCGGCGGCCCTACCCCCTCCAGAGCTGTTCGATTCCCTCCAGAGCGGGGCATGAACCCGCCGCGGGGGCGCCTGCGTCTAAACGTGTATGGACCATCGTTTCTACATCCCCGTGATTCTGGGCAGCACCCGCCGGGGCCGGCTGAGCCCCAGAGTGGCGCGGTTCGTGGCCGAGCGGATGCGGCGGACGGGCCGCATCGACACGGAGATCCTCGATCTGGCGGAGTACAACCTGCCGATCATGGAGGAGCGGCTGTACGCCCGCGACGATGCACCAGCCGCGGTACGCGAGATGGCCGCGAAGCTGGCCCGGGCCGACGCCATCGTGATCGTCTCGCCCGAGTACAACAAGGGTTACCCGGGGGTACTCAAGAACGCGCTGGACTACTTCCTGCCGGAGTACAAGCGCAAGCCCGTCGGCATCGCGACGGTTTCGAGTGGCGACTTCGGGGGCGTCAACTGTCTGGCGCAATTGCGCCTGGTCATATTCAACCTGGGAGCGTTCCCCATCCCGGCAGCCTTCCCCGTCCCGCGGGTGCAGGACAACTTCGACGAGGAAGGCAACCCGCGCGACCCGAAGTTCGAGAAGTGGGCCGAGACGTTCCTCGCCGAGTTGCTGTGGCTCACCGAAGCGGTGACGGCGCAGAAGGCGCGCGGCAACTGACCCCGGCGCGGTTTCGGATTGCGGCCTTCGGACCACTTCGCGGATAATGCAGCCTATGGCGGCCTGCGGCGGAGTGGAAGGGAGCCTCATCGCGTCCCCGTACACCTTCAAGCCTGGGCCTTACAGCAGCCATGCCCACGTCTTGGCCAGCGTGCCGGCGGCGGGCGGCGGGCGGCGGGTGTTGGACATCGGTTGCGGGGACGGGCAGTTGGGCGCGTTATTGGCGGCCCGGGGATACCGGGTGACCGGCATCGACCAGCCGGGCATCCACCGGGGGCCGTTCCCAGGCAGCGTCGTGCTGGTGGAGGCCGACCTGGACGAAGGGTTGCCCGCGCTGGAGGGCCGCTACGACTTTGTCGTCTGCGCGGACGTGCTCGAGCACCTGAAAACCCCACATAGGCTCCTGCGCGAACTGCCCCGGGTGATGGCTCCGGGCGCACGGCTGGTGGCGTCTCTGCCGAACGCCGTCAACCTCTACGTCCGCCTGAACGTCCTGATCGGCAGGTTCCCCCAACACGACCGGGGCCTGTTCGACCGCACCCACCTGCACTTCTACACCTGGTCGGGCTGGGTGGAGCTGCTGACAGGGGCGGGATTCCGCCTCGAGAAGGTCGTGCCGGCTGGCATTCCTTTCGGCCTGGCCTTGCGGCGCTGGGAGGACACGCTGCCAGTGCGGGCGCTCGAGGCCCTCGGCTATCTTGCGGCTCGCCTGTGGAAGAGGGCGTTTGCCTACCAGTTTGTAGTAGTGGCCCGGCCGCGGGAGATCCCATGAGCGAAGGCAAGCCCAAGGTCGTGGCGGTGATGCCCGCTTACAACGCCGCCAAGACCCTGCACATGACCTACGCCGAACTGCCGCGCGACGTGGTGGACTTGGTCATCCTGGTGGACGACGGCAGCTCCGACGAGACTGTCAGGATCGCCCGTGAGCTCGGGCTGGAGATCTTCGTCCACAACGCCAACTACGGCTACGGGGCCAACCAGAAGACCTGCTACCGGGAGGCGCTCAAGGCTGGGGCGGACATCGTCGTGATGGTGCACCCCGACTACCAGTACGATCCGCGGCTGCTGCCGGAGATGGTCCGGCCCATCGAGGAGGGCCGCGCTGACGTGGTGCTGGGCTCGCGCCTGCTGGGCGGCCGTCCGCTCAAACATGGCATGCCCTGGTGGAAGTACATCTCGAATCGCTTTCTGACGGCCCTGGAGAATCTGGTATTTGGCCTGCGGCTGGCTGAATACCACACCGGCTACCGCGCCTACCGCCGCGAGGTGCTCGAGGCGGTGAACCTCGAGATGAACTCCGACCGGTTCATCTTCGACCAGGAGATGATCGCCCAGATCGTGGAGCTCGACTTCCGCATCCGGGAGATCCCGGTTCCCACGCGCTACTTCCCCCTGGCGTCTTCGGCCTCGTTCCTCGCCAGCCTCCGCTACGGGCTTTCCATCCTCTGGCTGCTGGCACGCTACACATTGCACCGCAGCGGCATTCTCCGCCAGCGGCAGTTTCAGAGCCTGCGACGCCGCTACAGCAGCCTGCCGGGGTAGGTCGCGCCGCGCCCCGCCGCGCAAGATGTATCATGAGTTCTCCCCATGCGGCCGGTCCGCCTGATTCGCCGTGGCATCCGCCTGTTGGACAAGACGCTCAAGAAGATCGATGCGCCCACCATTCCTCCGGTGAAGCGGCCGCCGGGTGACCGCATGGAAGAAGTGAAGGGCTTCCTGCGGAGCATGGACCTGGCGGGAGAGGACGCCCGAACGTACCTGGAGACCCACCTGCACCGCGTCGCCCTCACCATGACCATGGTCCCGCCGCCGGGACCGACCCGCCGCGCCCTCGAGCTGGGCACCTTCATGCACATGGCGCCGACGCTCGCCTGTGTGTTCGGCTACCAGGAGGTCCGCGGCGCCTATTACGGCCCCCCCGGCCGTGTCGATCACAAGGAGGTAGCTTCCGGAGGCCGGGTGATCTTCCGCTGCCAGGTCGACCACTTCGACGCCGAGCGGGGCCGCTTCCCCTATCCGGATGCGTCTTTCGATCTGGTGTTGTGCTGCGAAGTGATCGAGCACCTGCTGCACGACCCCATGCACATGCTGCTGGAGATCCGCCGCGTCCTGGTGAACGGCGGCGGTCTCATCATCACCACGCCCAACGTGGTGAGCTTCACGGCGGTGGCGCGCGTGCTGCACGCGCGCGAGAACCCGCAACTCTTCTCGATGTACACGGACCCGCGCAAGCAGGGCGGGGACAAGGAGGTCCCGCACGTGCGCGAGTACACGCCGTGGGAACTCGAGCAGGTGATGCGCAGCGCGGGCTTCGACCTCGCGTACCTGTTCACCGAGAAAGTCGCCGGCTACGAAGCCGACCTCTACTATCGCGACATCCTCGAGATCAACGACTACCCCACGGCGCTGCGCGGGGAGCAGACGTACGCGCTGGGGCGCAAGGTGGAAGGCGCGGCGCTCACGCGCTTCCCGAAGTTCCTCTACGAGATCTGAGGCCGCGCCACAGCCAGCCCGCGCAGGCCAGCCACGCGAGAAGGCCGAGGGCGCCGGCCGCTTGCTGCTCCCGCGTGCCGCCATAGTGGAGCACGATGTGCGTGCCGGCGGAGGGGCGGGCGCGGATCTGGATGAAGCCCAGTCCGTCCTTTTCGAGGGGCACGGGGGCGCCGTCCTGGGTGGCCGCCCAGCCGGAATCGTAGGTGACCTTCAGTGCGACCCGGTAGTCCGGGGGCACGGGCCCGCGGATTTCCAGGCTTCCGGTCCCCGTCCAGCGGGTTTCCAGTTGCGGGCGGCCCGGGTCTTCGATTCCGGCGACGTAGGCGGGGAGCGCCTTCGGCGCCCAGTCGCGGGGCGCTTCTTCGGGCCGCATGAGGTGGGCCAAGCCGCGGAAGGGGACGCGGTAGATGGCATCGCCTTCTTCCGCATATACTTTCTCGAGTACCCCCTCGAACATGCCGGGATTCTTGTAGTCGCGGTAGTATTCGCGCGACTCCTGGCCATGGATCGCCACGTACTCCACGCCCAGGGCCTTGAGCATCAGCAAGGAGTCGGGAGTGTGACGGCCAGGCTGGCTGGCGCCGCCGGTGCGGATCCAATAGGCCATGTGGACCGGAGCGCGGTTCTGGAGTCCGGTCTCGAACGTGCCCCCGACCCGGAACAGGTCCGCGTGTGTGGCCACGCGGAAGCGCATCCCGCCGGTCAGGAGAACGCGGCCCTGCGGCTGGCGGTCCTCCAGCCAGTTGGACAGCTTGTACTCGACGGTTTGCTCGGAGGGGATGACGCCCCAGGGCCACCAGCCCTGAGCCCAGTACTTCCAGGCGTAGCGGGCGTCGGCGCAGAGCACGGCCAGCAGGGCCGCTCCAGCCAGGGCGATTCGCGGGCGGGAGCGGCTCCGCACGGCGCGGCGCATCCATTCCCACACCCCCAGCACCAGCAGCAGCTCAAACTCGATGACGTAGCGATGCGATTCGGGGACGGTGTCCCATCGCCAGTAATAGAAGATGAATGCCACCGATCCGAACAGGAAGGTCCCCAGGGTGAGGAACGTCGGGTAGAAGGCGGCCCGCAGCCGCCAGAGGACGGCGCGCAGCAGGAGGGCGCCACCCAGTATGCCGGCCAGCAGCAAGCGTTGTTTCACCAGCATCTGGTAGTTGTACGCGTCCAGCCGCCAGTTCAAGACGGTGGTCTTGATGAAGGTGGGTGTCAGCCAGAAGCACACGAGCAGATAGCTGAGCAGGGCGGTAGCGAGCGCGCGGCGCAGGCTGAAGCGAGGCACATCCGGCGCGCCCCAGGCGGCCAACAGCAGCAACCCGCAGAGCAGGGCCAGGGCCAGCCCCGAGATCCAGTTGGTCAGCGTGACCACGGCCAGCAGAACGGCAGCGACGAAGACGGAGAGGAAGCCCGCGCCGGTGGCGGCGCGCCAGAGCGCCAGCAACGCCAGGGGCGTGAGGGCCAACCCCACGTTGTGCGGCCCCTCGCCATACTTGTACAGCACTTGGATACGCCAGGGCAGTTGCGCGTAGCCGCGATCCTGGTCAATGGTGCTGATTAGCCCGTAGAGCGGGGAGTAAAGGGTGTAGCACACCGAGGGCGCCAGCGCCCACCAGCGGCTGCCGGTGAAATGCCGCGCCAGGAGGAAGACTCCGGCCGGCGCGAGGCAGCTCAACACGGCCACCAGGAGCTTGTAGCTCAGGTACGGTCCGAGCGGCAGGAGCCAACTGAGCAGCGCCGCGGCGTAGGGGACGGCAGGCAGGTAGGTGAACTGCGCCGGCAGGCCGCAGTAGGAGTGGGGATTCCAGCCCCAGGGGTTGGGATGATCTGCGAAGAAGCGCACCATCGAGGCGTAGCCGCCCGCGATCGATCCGCGGTAGGGCGACTCCCCGCCCCAGAACAGGGGCAGGTTCAGCGCGACGTTGAGGGCGATGAGCGCCAGGCTCAGCAGCGCGTCGAACTGAACCGGCGACAAGGGCAGCAGCCGGCCGCTCTCGATACGACGACGCGCGGCGATCAGCAGCACGAGGAACCCCACCGAGAGGAGCGTCACGACGCGGCCGACCAGGTTGCCGAAGGGCAGCTCGAACACCGCAACGATGTCATGCTGTCCCGGCGCCGGGTCCAGCCGGATGAAGCCCAGCCGGTCACGCTGCATCTGGAGCTCGCGATCACCGGACCAGGCGCGCCAGGCCCAGTCGTGGCTGACCAGGACCAGGATGGATTGGCCTTCGGCCAGGCGGGCGCGGAGGCGAAAGGCGTCGGTGGAAAGCCAGCGCATCTCGGCGGGCGAATCCGGCCCGTTTTCCAACAGGCTGACGTAGGCGCGGAGTTCGCCTTCATCGAGCTCCAGGCTTTTCGGCCAGAACGCTTCGAGCTGGCCGCGGTCCACCACGCGGGCCAGGCTGCGCCAGCGGCGCGGCACGCCGTAGATGACGTTGCCCTTCTTGTCGTCGTAGAGCACCGGAAGGACCCCCGCAAACTTCTG
>CAZIRH010000159.1:0-9802 GCA_964541065.1 uncultured Solibacteraceae bacterium | reverse complement strand
TGCCGCGTGGGACAGGCCTTCAGCCTGTCGGCTGCCACGGTTCCGATTGTCAACCAATTTGCGAGACAGTACCCCAGCAGCGGGCTACCCCACGGTATCTGTTCTTCGGCCGCGGGTAGGATCGCCGTCGGCGACAGTGCCGTACCGGCACGTCCGTTTCCGTACACGCCGTCCCAGCAACGGACAATCGCGGCGCTCGAGCCGCCGGTTTGCGCTCCGGCTAAGTCGTTGTGGCGACGCAACCTAGCCCCGCGCGGGAGAGTGGCACGGCAGATGCCCCTCTTGAATCTGGAGGACGCCTGCGCGGCGCCTCCAGGTGCAAAATGAACCCGTGGCTGGCCGACAACCGAGACGCCGTCGCCTTGACGGTCATCGTCTGCATGGTGCTGGCGGGTCACGCCGCCACGTCCGACGCCGTGACCGTGGTCGGGCTCCCGGACCTCCTTCAGGAGGCCGGAAGCCTGGCGCGGAGCGTGCGGAACCTGCTCAAATGCCGCCACGGTGCGCCAACTTGCGCCATATCATTGATGGCGAAGTATTTCGCTTGAGAGGCGGACCTCCCCCCGCGTACACTTGCTGGCAGGGGACGGTCATGATTGCCGATTCCAATGTGCTGTGCAGTGACGGGCAGACGCTATCCAGCTATGCCGACTTCATCGCGATCGCGATCATCGCAATGGTTCTCGGAGCCGGGGCGGAGCTGCCGGTGCTGAGCTTCTTCCACGACTTGGGTTTGATGCCACAATAAGGCCACGGCTCCGCTGCCCGCGGTGCGCCTCAGCCGGCGGGGCGCCGACTTTGAAGCTGCGCCCCTGGGATCAGGGCGCCGGCTGACGCAGCCGGCCCGTCACGCGCCGCAGGCCCGCGGCGCGGGCGATCTCGCGCCCGTCGCAGAGCACGCGGAAGCCCTTGCCTCTTCCGAACTTCCGGCCTGTGCGATCCCAGAGAACCGTCAGGTTCCGCCCGTGGTAGGCGACACGGTCGAGGCAGAACCAATCCCAGGCGGTGTCCGGCAGCAGGGGGTGGACTTCGACCACCTCATCCGCGCGCGGCCGGAGCCCGATCACGCCCGTGATCACCAGATCGTCGTAGCCCGAGTGGTTGTAGTGGTCGCCGCGGCCGTTGAAGGTGCCCTTCCTGAGCTTCATGGACCGCGCCTGCCATTCGCCGGTAAAAGGGTTCAGGTTTTCGTCGATCCAGGGGATCAGGCGGCCGTCCGGAAGTTTCAGCCGATGGCTGCGCGTGTAGGTCAAAAACGCTTTGAAGTAGTCGTCTCGCGTGATCGCGCGCTGCTCGTAGTTGTTCAGAACGTTGGCCAGGGCTTTGAGCGTCACCGTGGTGGAGAACGGCCAGCTCGGCCCGTTCCACTGGCAATCGTCGCCCTGCTCGGCGATGCGAAAGCCCGGGTGGCGCTGCTCGGCGGTGGTGGGGCCGTACGGCGCCAGGAAGCCGCGCGGGTCCGCGAGCTGCTTCCAGGCCTCTTCATGACCGCGGCCCGGCTCCGGCAGATTGAAGTACCACGGCGTGTATCCCAGCAACTCCCTCACGTCCGCCAGCGCCCCGCCTTCGAGCAGAGCCTTGAAGAACGCGGCCTTCTTGTCCCACAACCGGTCCTCGACTAGCCGCTTCAACAGCCCGGCTTTGGCCTCGTACTCGCGGGCGATGGGAGGTTTTCCGGCCAGGGCGGCGATCTTCGCGATCGCCCTGGCGTTCCCGTACATGTAACTGTTGATCGTCGGGCGGGCGTTTTTGGCCGTCCGCGAGCCGCTGATCGACTCCTCCATTCCGTCCCGCACGTCGTACTGCCAGAACAGTCCGTTCTCCAGCAGGCGGTCTCTTTCCCAAGTCCGGTAGTCGAGGATCAGGGGCTCGAGCAACGAGAGCAGAAAGTCGGTCTTCGCATCCACCAGCCAGCGCTCGTAGGCTCCCGCCGCGGCCCAGCCGCTGTACTGGTGGAAGTGCGGCTGCAACCCGCCGTTCTCCCCCGCACGAAGCCAGAAATTGAGGTAGTCGTCGATGTACCGCCGGTCGCGGAGCCACCGGCCCTCCGCGAGGTGATGCCCGAGCGCGCAACTGATAGCGTTGTATTGGGTGGCGTGTCGCACCGGGCGGATGAATTCGGTCAGGATGAAACCGCCCGGGGTCTGTTTGATGTGCTTGCGCAGCACCCACCAGCGGTAGTAGTAGATCTGCTCGACGTCCCGGTCGGGGCACGCGAAAAAAGGGATGTTCTCTTTCATCCACTCCCATGCGCCGGAGTTCGGAATCCAGTTGACCACGCCTTCTTCGACCATGCGGTTGAAGTACTCGACATGGTGCCGGAAAGCGTCGCGGTCGAGCACGGGCGCTGCCGACGCCGCGCGTAGCGGGAGAGCGCCGAACAGGGCCGGCGCGATGACGCAAATCAGGGCCGCTACGGCCCGCACGGCCATGATCACTCTCTGGTTGCTCAACATGTTCACGTCACTGGCCCCCGGGCGTCACTTCGGGCCGAACAGTCCGAACCGCTCGGCGTTGGCGGGAGTGATCAACTCGCAGTCGATGGACTGTTTCTCGGGGAACCCCGTCGAGCCCGTGGTGAGATACTGGTGCGCCTGCTCGACGGCCAGCTTGGCGATGCGCGCGGCCGGCTGCAACACCGTCGCCTTGATGTCCCCCGCCTTGATCGCGGCGATCACATCGGGGCTGCCGTCGAAGCCCACCACGATCACGCGCCTGAGCCCCGCCACCTTCAGCGCCGCCGCCGCGCCCAGAGCCATGGTGTCATTGCCCACGATCACTCCCTTGATCCCGCGCGAGCCTTGGATGATGGTCTCCATTTTCTGGAACGCCTCGGTCTGGCTCCAGTTGGCGCTCTGCCGGGCGACGAGCCGCATCTCCGGGTATTTGTCGATCACGTCGTGGAAGCCCTTCGTGCGGATGCCGGCGTTAGTGTCGGATTCCCGGCCCACCAGCTCGACGTAATCGCCTCTTTCCCCCATCAGGCGGATGAACTCCTGGGCGCCCAGCGTGGCGCCCTGGTAGTTGTTGGAGATGATCTGCGAGACGGCGATCCCGGTGGCGTTGATCTCGCGGTCGATCAGGAAGCAGGGCGTGCCGGCCTTCTTCGCCTTGGCGACGGCGGCAATCGAGGCGTCGGCGCCCGCGTTGTCCAGGATGATCGCCGCGGCCCGGTTGGCCAGGGCCATGTCGAACAACTGGTCCTGTTTGTGCGCGTCGTCGTCGTGCGAGTGGGTGAGGGTTTCGTAGCCGAGTTGGCGGGCCCGCGCCGCGGCCGCCTCCGCCTCCGCCTTGAAGAACGGGTTGTCGTGCGACGGAGTCACGATGACGATGAGCTTCTGGCCCGGCGTGCCCGGCGGCCGGCCCGACCGGCACCCGGAGAGGGCCAGCGCCAGAATGACGAGCGCCGGCGCTGCTAGGCGGCTGGCGATACTGCGGACCTCCATTGAAGCCTCTGCTGAAGCTGGTCCATCACCACGGCCAGCACGATCACGATTCCTTTGATAACGATCTGCCAGAACTCCGAGACGCCCAGCAGCACCAGCCCGTCGGCCAGGACGCCGATGACGAAGGCTCCCAGAATGGCCCCGCCGATCGTCCCGCGACCCCCCATCAGCGAGGTTCCCCCCAGCACCACGGCGGCGATCGCATTCAGCTCGAAGGTCGAGCCCGTCGCCGGGTGGGCCGCAACGAGCTGGGAGGCGATGATCAGCCCGGCCAGCGCCGAGCAGAATCCGGAAATCACATAGACCAGCAGCTTCACCCGCTTGACGCGGACCCCGGAGAGTTCCGCGGCACGCTCGTTCCCGCCGACCGCGTACACCTGCCGGCCGAACGGCGTGCGGGCGGAGACGAACGCCGCCGCCGCGCCCAGCAGCGCCATCGCCCAGATGGGCACCGGCAGGTAGAGGACCGTGCCCGAACCGAGCCAGGGGAAACCCGTGTTGCCGAGCTCGGGCCGGCCCACCAGGTTCGGAAACGTGGCCCCGCCCGACCGCAGCAGAGCGGCCCCGCGGGCGACATACAGCATCCCCAGCGTGGCGATGAACGGCGGCACGCCGCACCGCGCCACCAGCAGGCCGTTCACGCCGCCCACCAGCACACCGGCCAGCGCCGCCAGCACGATCACCAGCCAGACCTGGAAGTACACCACCACGCCGAACATCGGCAGTACCAGGCCTTCGCTGATCAGCCCGCCGGCAATCATCCCCGCCAGCCCGGCCACCGAGCCCACCGACAGGTCGATGCCGCCGGTCAGGACCACGAACGTCATCCCGATCGCCAGGAGGGCATTGATGGCCACATGCTTCACCAGGATGATCAGGTTGCCCGCGGTGAGGAAAGACGGGGAAAGCAGCGAGAACAGCACCGCCAGCGTCACCAGGGCCAACAGCGCCCGCAGGCGGAACAGCAGTGCGCCCGCCGAGAGCCGCCGGGGTCTCACGCCTGGCTGGCGACCCGCGTCCCGGGGCTCCGCCGCGTCATCCCTCGGCATGCCCGCCTCCCTGCCGGCCGGATTTGGCCGAAGCCGCGCGCATCAGCGCCTCCTCGCTGGCCTCCTCAGTCTCGAATTCGCCCGTCACCCGGCCGCGCGACATCACCAGCACGCGGTCGGCCACGGCCAGAATCTCTTTCAGCTCGGAAGAGGCGAAGACCACCCCGAGCCCCTGCCCGGCGAGCCGCCACATGGTTTCGCAGATCTCCGCCTTGGTGGCGACGTCAACGCCCCGGGTTGGTTCATCCATGAGCAGCACCTTCGGAGAGGCGAGCAGGCACTTGGCGATGACTACCTTCTGCTGGTTGCCGCCGCTCAATGACGTGATCGGCTGCCCCAAATCGGCCACCTTGATCCGCAGCTCCCCGGTAAGCCGCCGCGCGCCGGCGCTCTCGCGCGCCGGAGAGAGATAGATCCCGCGGGCGAACCGGTCCAGGCTCATGAGCGTCACATTTTGCCGCACCGAAAACGTCTGCACCAGTCCCGCCCGCTGCCGGTCTTCGGGGACCAGCACCAGGCCCGCGGCGATCCGCTCGGCCGCGGAGCGCGACTCCAGCCGCCGGCCCTCCAACAGAATTGCGCCCCGCGCGTGCGGCTCGACTCCGATCAGCGACTGGAAAAGCTCGGTGCGCCCGGCGCCCATCAGGCCATAGATCCCGAGAATCTCCCCCGCGTGGACCGTGAACGAGACGTCATCCAGCACCATCCTGCCGTCGGCGCGCCGCAGCGAGAGCGAATCCACCTTCAGCAGTTCGGCCGCCGCCTGGCTCCTCTGCCGCGGCGTCCTCGCGGCCCCGCTGCGGCCCGTCATCTTCTCGACCAGCCAGCCGAGGCTGACCGCCTCCGCCGGCGCTTCGGCGATGAGGCGCCCGTCGCGCAGCACGGCGATCTGATCGCCGATCTCCAGCAGCTCCTCCAGCCGGTGGGAGATGTAGACGATCGAGACGCCGCGCGCCTTGAGTTCGCGGATGATCCCGAACAGCACGTTGATTTCGGCGGCGCTGAGCGCGGAAGTCGGCTCGTCCATGATCAGGATCCTGACGTCGCGCGCCAGGGCGCGGGCGATTTCCACGAGCTGCTGCTGCCCGAGCGGAAGCTCGCCGGCCAACGCCCGCGGGTCGATCGGCTGCTCGAGGCGTTCGAGCAGCGCGCGCGCCCGCCGCTCCTGAGCCTTGTGGTCAACCACCAGCCCGCGCGCGGTGACCTCCCGCGCCATGAAGATGTTCTCCGTCACGCTCAGGTTCGGAAACAGGCTGAGTTCCTGGTAAATCATGCCGATGCCGCAGCGGTCGGCATCCCGCGAGGAGCGCAGGCGGAGCTCCTCTCCCTCCAGCACCAGCTTACCTTCCGTCGGTTGCTCGACCCCGGCGAGAATCTTCGCCAGTGTCGATTTCCCCGCGCCGTTCTCGCCGATCAGCACGTTCACCTGGCCGCGCAGCACCTGGAAATCCACGCGGTCCAGAGCCAGCGTCCCGGGGTAGGTCTTGCTGACCTGCTCCGCGCGCAGGATCGCGCCACTCATTGGCCCGGCTCCTCGACGTCCAGCTTCACCGGCACAATCTCGGCCGGCGAACCTGATGCCGGTGTGAACGTGCCGTAAAACGAGACGACTTTGCCCCGCATCGCCGGCAGCGTCAGCCGGGCCAGGATCGCGTTCCCCACCCTGGCGTTCAGCTCGTTCGCCACCTCCGCGAACTCGAGCTGGTTGACAAACTGGCCGAACCGGATGAAACCCACCGCGTCCCGCAGCGAGGTGCCCCGGATCACCGGGCCCACCTGGAGGAACGCGTCCGGTGTGCCGTCGCCCGGCACCAGATCGATGGAGATGAGCCCGGTGCGCGAGCGCGTGTCGAGGGCCAGCACCCGCCCGCGGCCCTTCACCATGAAGTGAAACGGACCTTCTCCTTCCCGCTGCCCATATTTACGGGAGGCCGCGCCGGCGTCGGCCTCCAGCGCCGCCAGCAGCGTGCGCAGGTCAACCGCCGAACTCAGCACGGCCGGCACCAGCTTGCTCGACCAGATGGAGGCGACATAGGCGGCTGCGTCGAAGCGCTGCCGCTGCTGGTTCTGCTTCTCCTTGCTCTCCTCAATCGGCCTCACCGTCCACGGAGCGCACCCGGCGAGGCTCAGAGCCAGGCCGAGGCAGGCTGGCAGCGCCGCGTGCCGGTTCATGATCTGTTTCTTTCCTCGACCCGGGCGGCCACCGGCGGCGCGCCGGGGCCAACGCCCGCCGGCCATTCCGCGGCCGCGCGCGCCACTGCCTCGCGCCATCCGCGGTACAAAGCCTCGCGTTCCGACTCGGGCAGGCGTGGCTCGAAGCGGCGCGTGGGCCGCGGCAGCGCCTCCAGTTCCTCCAGCGAGGACCAGACGCCGGTCGCCAGCCCCGCCAGCCAGGCCGCCCCGAGCGCAGAGAGTTCAGCCGAGTTGCTCCGGATCACCGGCCGGCCGAGGACGTCGGCCTGAAACTGCATGAGGAAGTCGTTCTGGGTGGCGCCGCCGTCGGCCAGCAGCACCGGCAACTCGCGGCCGCTCTCCGCCTGCATCAGGTCGAACACGTCGCGGACCTGGTAGGCGATCGCCTCCAGGGTGGCGCGCGCCACGTGCGCCGCCATCGTGCCGCGAGTGATTCCGCTGATCAGCCCGCGGGCGCTGTCCCTCCAGTGCGGCGCACCGAGCCCGACGAATGCGGGCACCAGATACACGCCGCCCGTGTCCGGGACCTGCCCGGCCTGCGCCGCCACGCCCGCGACGGGATCGGCCAGCCCCAGGAACTCGCCGAACCACTGCACCGCGCCGCCGGTGAAGCTGATGTTTCCCTCGAGCGCGTGCGCGGCACGGTCCCCCTGCGCCCAGGCGATGGTCGTCGAGAGCCCGCCCGCGGAGTCCACCGGGGCGCCGGTGAGCGTCATCAACGAGGAGCCGGTGCCGTAAGTAGCTTTGACCGCTCCGGGATGAAACGCCGCGTGGCCGAACAACGCCGCGTGCGAGTCCCCGATCAGGCTGGCGATGGGAACTCCTGCGGGCAAACGTCCCAGCCGGATGCAGTCGCCGTAAATCGCGCTGGAGGGCCGAACTTCCGGCAGAGCGGCGCCGGGAATCGCGAAGATGTCCAGCAGCTCCTCGTCCCAGCGGAGCCGGCGGATGTCGAAAAGCTGCGTGCGCGAGGCGTTGGACATGTCGCAGGCATGAACCGCCCCTCCGGTGAGGTTCCACAGCAGCCAGCTATCCACCGTGCCCAGGCACAGCTCACCCCGTGCCGCCCTGCGGCGAGCGTCCGGAATCTGGTCCAGCAGCCAGCGCGCCTTGCCCGCGGAAAACAGCGGGTCGATGGTCAGCCCGGTGCGCGCGCGAATCCGGCCCTCCAGCCCGCGCTGGCGCAACTCGGCGCAGAACGGCGCGGACCGCCGGCACTGCCACACGACACAGGGGCCTTCCGGCGCCCCGGTCCGGCGATTCCACAAGATCACCGATTCGCGCTGGTTGGTGATCGCGATGGCGGCCGGGCGCGGCGGCTCGCTCCCGCCGAGACACTCGTCGATGGCCTCCCGCACGCTCGTCCACAGGGCCGCGGGGTCCTGCTCCACCCAGGCGGGCTTCGGGCAGCTTACCGTCAGCGGCCGCGACGCCCGCGCCAGGACCGTGCCCGCAGAGTCAACCAGGAGCACCTTCGTGTTCGTTGTGCCTTGATCGATCGCCAGGATCAGCTTGCCGGTCATCTTCGCGCACCCGCCTTTTCCAGCACTTCGAGCGCCGCGTCCCGAATGCCCGCCGCCGTCAAGCCGAAGTGTTCGAGCATCCATCGCGTGGAGCCGGTCGGAGCGAACACGCCGGGAACGCCCAGGATTCGCATATGAACCGGCGCGGACGTGGCCACCACCTCGGCCACGGCGCTCCCGAGCCCTCCCACGACCGAGTGCTCCTCGACGGTGACGATGGCGGCGGTTCCCCCGGCCGCCTCCAGAATCGCGTCGCGGTCGATCGGCCCCACGGTGGCCATGTTCAGCACCCGCGCCCAGATGCCCTGCTCGGCCAGCAGCGAAGCGGCCTCCAGCGCCCGGCATACCATGATCCCGTTGGCGATCAACGTGACGTCGCCGCCATCCTTCAGGCAGGCGGCGCGCCCGATCTTGAACTGGTAGTCCGCGGCGTGCACAACCGGCACGGGCATCCGGCTGATCCGAATGAAGACCGGCCCGTCCAGCTCGGCGGCCGCGCGAATCGCCTGGTCCGTTTCGATCGGATCGGCGGGGACAATCACCGTCAGGTTGGCGATCACCCGTGTCCAGGCGATATCTTCGATCGAGTGGTGGGTCGGGCCGAGAGCGCCGTAAGCCAGGCCGCTGGTGGTGCTGCACAGCTTCACGTTGGCCTGCGAGTAGCCCAGGTCCACCTTGATCTGTTCCAGGGCGCGCGCGGTCAAAAAGCACGAGGCGCCGCAGAGGAACGGGATCTTTCCCCCGTTCGCCAGCCCCGCCCCGATGCCCACCATGTTCTGTTCCGCGATCCCGATGTTGATGAAGCGCTGCGGGAACCGCTGGCGGAAGCGCCCCAGTTTCGTCGAGCCCAGCGAGTCGTTGGTGACAGCGACGATGCGCGGGTCGCGCGCCGCGAGCTCCTCCAGCGCTCTGGCGAAAGCGTCCCGGCAGTCGTAGAGCTCGCTGGCATACTCATGCTGGTCGCCCACTTTTGGCAAACCCCAACCTACCAGCCGCGCCGCACGCCGTCAAGCGTTTGCAGCCCTTGCCCTCCCCCAGTTTGCAGGGTGTCCCGGTAGCATAGGCCTCCAGGCCTGTGGGGGGGCACGCAGTTTGAGCGCCGAGTACGTAGCATAGGCCTCCAGGCCTGTGGGGGGACACGCGACACACAGGCAAGAATGCCTATGCCACCTTGGGGCCCACGTAGAACTGGGGGAGGGCAAGTTTGCAGCCCGCACGTGACAAGGGACCGCCCCAGTGAGATGGAGGAGACTCGTCGCCCCGCCTACTGCCGGTGCTGGAGCCACCGCCACAGGGTCATGTCCGCCGCGGAGTCAGTCACTGGCCGGTGCCGGCGGAAGCACAGGCTGGCGAGGTACCCGACGGCCCACAGCACCACGTGCCCCAGCGCGCCGATGGTCAGGTCATCCCCCCGGTAGTTGAGGGGACCCAGATCGACGAGCTTCCGGTTGGTGAGCACGGCCCACACGGTGCACAGCAGACTGGCGGCGATGCCGATGTAGGCCCCCTGCCGGTTGGCGCGCCGGGACAGGAACGCCAGCAGGAACAAGCCCGCCAGCCCGCCGGAGACGACGGCCGAGACCGCAAACCA
>CAZIRH010000158.1:0-9813 GCA_964541065.1 uncultured Solibacteraceae bacterium | reverse complement strand
GATGTTGTCGCCGAACAGCCGCGTCCCCAGCCGCCCGTTCAGGAAGCTGCGCTGGTCGCGCAGGGCCGTGGCCGAGAAATCCCAGAACATCTGCCCCACCAGATCCTGAACCGCGGAGGGTTCCAGGATCACCGTGTAGCGGCCGGGCGGAAGCTCCCGGGGATTCTGCGCCAGGACCGCCTTGCGGGAGGCGCGCCCGGCCAGTTCGAGCGGCGAGATCCGGACCACATCGGGTGAGCTGGCCTTGGCCCAGCCGGAGCTGTCCTTGCCCATGTCGGTCACGGAGAACTGCGCCAGCGTTTCGGCATAGTAGGCGAACAGGCCGCGCGAATTGAGGACCGCTTCGACCCCCTCGGTGGCCGAGCAGATTCCTGCCGCGGTCCCGGAGGCGCTCTCCACGATCTGGATGGCCTCGGCCACGGCGCGAGCACGCTCCGCGGGCGTGCTGGCCGCTGTGGCGGCTACCCAGCGATTCACCTCCGCGATCTCTGCGGGCTCCGCGAGGTCCAGCAGCTCCGGATCCGGGCTCTGGGCCCGCGCCAGCGCCGCCGCCTGTTCGACGGTCGCCGCCACCGCCACCTCCTCGAAGCGGTTCGTAGTGGCGCGCGCTGTGCGCTGGTCCACGATCACGCGCACGGACAGATGCCCCCGGCGTTCGGCCACGTTCTGATGGATGGCGTTGTTGGCGAAGCGCGTGAGCGCGGAGGCAGTGGCGCCCAGCATGACCTCGAGGTCCCGCACCCCCAGCGAGCGGGCCGCCCGCGCGGCCGCGTCGAAAATGCCTTGGCAATCACGGCGCGTGAGCAGCTCGGACTCCTGCATCCCGGTCACCTCGCGTAAGCCGCGCCGATCTTCACGTGGCGGAAGCGCGCCGGGCTGGCCCCGTGCCCGGTGCCCATGACCTGCTCCGGCTGGCCCTTGCCGCAGTTGGGCGTGCCCCACAGCACCCAGTGGTCGCGGTTGGCGATGGCGGCGCAGGAGTTCCAGAACTCCGTGGTGATGCCGCTGTAGGAGGGGTTCTTGAGCATCCGCACCCGCTTCCCGTCGCGGATCTCCCAGCCGACCTCGCAGCCGAACTGGAAGTGGCAGCGGCGGTCGTCGATCGACCAGCTCCGGTTGGTCTCCATGTAGATGCCGTGATCCGCGTCGAAGACCTCTTCGAGCGACTGCTCGCCCGCCAACAGGCTGACGTTGGTCATGCGGATCAGCGGAATGTGCCCCCAGCCGTCGGCGCGCATGGCGCCGCCCGAGCGCGCGAAGCCGGCCTCGCGGGCCGTCTCGCGCGAGGTCAGGTACCCCACGAAGCGGCCGTCGCGGATGATGGGGGTGCACTGTGCCGGAACCCCCTCGTCATCGAAGGCGAACGTGCCCAGGCCCGGCCCGTGGTCGAGGCGCGCGTCGGCCACCACGTTGACCATCTCGGAGCCGTATTGCAGACCGTTCAACTGATCCAGGGTCAGGAAGCTCGTGCCCGCGTAGTTGGCCTCCGAACCCAGCACGCGGTCCAGCTCGATGGGGTGGCCGATGGATTCGTGGATCTGGAGGGCGAGCTGCGAGCTGTCGAGGATCAGGTCGAAACGCCCCTCCGGGCACTGGTCTGCCGAGTGCAGCGCCACGGCTTCCTCGGCGATGCGCGGCGCGTTCTCGAGCAGTTTCAGCTCGGCGACCAGCTCGTAGCCTTTGAGCTGGTGCTGGCCGCCGAACGAGTTGGGGTAGGAGCGCCTCTGGATATCGTTGTCGCAGAAGCTGTAGGCGGCGAAGCCGGCGCCACTCGAAGTGCGGGTCTGCTCGATCAGGCTGCCCTGGGAGGAGGCAAAGACCTGGCGCTGGCGGGCGAACACCATCGAGGCCTCCGCCAGGGTGACGCCCGCGTGGCGGCGCAACTCGGCATCCACAGCGAGCAGCAGCTCAAGGTTCTCCTCGACCGGGATGCTGAAGGGGTCCAGCCGGCAGGGCGACTCCCAGATGGCCCGGTGGGCGTCCTCGGGCGCCAGCACCACGTCCCGCTTCTTGGCCGCGGCGCTCGAGCGGGCGATTTCGACAGCCAGGGTGGCGGCCCGCTCGAGGCCTGGGCGGCTCAGGTCGTCCGTGGCAGCGAAACCCCAGCAGCCGTTCATCAGGACGCGGATGCCGGCGCCCAGAGACTCCGTGTGCGAGAGCTGGCCGATGCGGCCGTTCTTGGTCGAGACGTAGCGCTCCCGCCGCTGGAGGAGGCGCACGTCGGAGTAAGAGATGCCCGGACGCCGCGTGGCTTCCAGCGCCCGTTCCGCAACCTGCTTCATGGCCAGATCATGGCGCGGTACCAACCTGAACGGCTGGCCCCCTTCCATACCCCGATTGTAGCCGCCGGCCGCGGCGGGGCGGCGTGTGATAAAACGAGTAGGGACTTCCGACCCAAGTGCCCCGGGCGGAAGCGAGGACCGATGGCTAGGTTCAAACCGGCGAAAGGCGGCAGGAAAGCGCCGAAACGGCAGGGCATGATCCCCTGCCTGATCCTGCTGATTGCGGGCATGGCGCTGCTGTCCTTGCTGTTCTGGGCGATGCTGAGATCGGGAGCAGGTTGAACCATGCGAAGCGATGGTCGTCCTCCGGACCAAATGCGCCCGGTGCACATCCAGACAGGCTACCTCGTCACCGCGGAAGGGTCGGCGCTGATCGAGGTGGGCAACACGCGGGTGCTGTGCGCGGCGACCATCGAGGAGACGGTGCCGCAGTGGCTGCGCGCGAGCGGCAAGGGCTGGATCACGGCCGAGTATTCCATGCTGCCGCGGGCCACGGCGGAGCGGACCGCCCGGGAGATCACCAAGGGCCGGCCCTCGGGCCGCACGCAGGAGATCCAGCGGCTGATCGGCCGCTCGCTGCGCTCGGTGGTGGATCTGAGCGCCCTGGGCGAGCGCACCATCATCCTGGACTGTGACGTGATCCAGGCCGACGGCGGCACGCGCACCGCGGCCATCACCGGCGCCTACGTCGCCCTGGCGGAGGCGCTGGACCAGTTGATGAAGTTCGGCGTGCTGAAGTCCTGGCCGGTCAGGGACCAGGTGGCGGCCGTCAGCGCGGGCATCGTGGGCGGCGAGCCGATGATCGACCTCAACTATGAGGAGGACTCGCGCGCCGAGGTGGACATGAACGTGGTGATGACCGGCGGCGGGCGGTTTGTCGAGGTCCAGGCCACGGCCGAGCAAAACCCCTTCGACGACGCGCAACTGACCCGCCTGCTCGAGCTGGCCCGCCGCGGCATCCGCGAGCTGATCGAGATCCAGAGGAAGACACTGCCGGCGTGACGTTGTACTGCGCCACCACGAATCCGGGCAAACTGCGCGAGTTCCGCCTGGCGGCGCCGGGACGAGTCGAGATCATGTCCCTGCCCGGCGTCGGCGCCATCCCGCCCATCCACGAAAGCGGCATCACCTTCGAAGCCAACGCCGTCGCGAAGGCTCTTCACTACAGCACGCACGCGCCCGGGCCGCTGTTTGCCGACGACTCGGGCCTGGAAGTGAAGGCCCTGGGCGGTGCGCCGGGCGTGCTTTCGGCGCGCTTCGCCGGAGGGCAGGCCACCGACGAGGCCAACAACCGGCGGCTGCTCGAGGAGCTGCGCGGAGCGACCGACCGCACGGCATGGTTCGTGTGCGTGATCGCGCTGGCGGAGAAGGGCCGTCTGCTCCGCACCTTCCGCGGCGCCGTGGAAGGCCGGATCCTCGAGGCGCCCCGCGGGCAGAACGGCTTCGGCTACGATCCGCTGTTCTTCTACCCGCCGTTCGGCTGCACCTTTGCGGAGGTCGAGGCGGAGCGCAAGTTTGCCGTCAGCCACCGCGGGCAGGCGCTGCGAGCCATGGTGGAGTGGCTCCCAGTTTCGCGCAAAGACGCAGAGGGCGCAAAGAGAACTGAACAATAGCCTGGCGCGCTTTGCGCGAGATCAGAACCCGCTGGGGCGGATCCAGAAGCTCTCGCGCCAGGCGCCGCCCGGGGGCTCAGAGCCGCCGCACCCGAAGCCGCACACCGGTGGGCGTTCTCTGGGCCACGATCAAGAACGGCACGGAGAGGTCCAGTTCGCACTCGAACACCGCTATCAGGGCTTGAATTGTGAAGTCAGGCCGGATGTGACCGGGCCGGAGATAGACGATTCCAGTAGCCGGCTCCGCCGCGGCGATGGCCAGGGTCCCGAAGTCGCTGTCGTGAGTCAGGATGACGCGGCCTTCTGCTGTCGCCCTCCGGATGAGCGTCAGATCGTCAGCCCCGGCCAGCCCCGCTTCTTTCGTATCGAGAACATCGCAACCTTGCGCCCGCAAGAACGACGCGACCTCCGGGTGGATGTTCTCGTCCGTCAGGAAGCGGAATCCCCGCAGATTCAATGAGCCGCCTCAACCTCCAGGACCACCTCGTTCCGCAAGAACCTCGCGGCATAGCGCACGGCTTCTTCGATGTCTTCCGGCGTGAGGCGGGGATAGGCAGCCAGAATGTCGTCGCGGGAGGCTCCGCTGGCCAGCAGTTCCAAGATGAACTCGACACTGAGTCGGGTCCCCCGGATGCACGGTTTGCCGCTCAGAATGGATGGGTCCGAGCAAATGCGGCTGAACACGACGCCACTCCGCCTACATCATAGCACCGATGAGACGCCGCCCACCCCGTTCGCCATCCGCGCCGTGGCGGGGGATCAGAACCCGCTGGGGCGGATCCAGAAGCTCTCGCGCCAGGCGCCGCCCGGGGGGATGGATTGCAGCTCGGGGTACAGGCCGGCGTGCGCCAGGTTCAGCGCGTTGGTGATGCCCACCATGGGTTCGAAGCAAATGAAGCCTCGCCCCTTCGGCGCGAAGACCACGGCCACCTGGTACTTCGGGCCGTAGATCACCGAGACCTTTTGATCCTTCCCCTGCACCCAGAACTCGGCGCGGCCGCCCGAGTCCCGGATGAGGTTGGTGAACACGTCGTCCAGTTGCGTGACGGCCAGCGGAACCGGATCGGGCAGCGTCACGGGCTTGCGCTCTCCAGTGGGGATGAGCATGCTCGACAGCACCACGTGGTCGCGCGCCGCCAGGTGCACTGTCCACTGGTCACGCGGCGCATCGTGCACCTGGAAGTAGGGATGGTAGCCGATGGAGACCGGCATCGGCTGCGTGGAATGGTTCTCCAGCACGGTCTCCACCTCCAGCACCCCCTCGCGCAGGCGGTACGTCATCTGGATGGTGTGAGCGAACGGGAACTGCGCCATCAGGTCGGGGTGGCGCCAGAACTCCAGGCGGCTGGTGGCTTCCGCCGAGGTCTTGTCGGCCTGGACGCGAGTCGCCTGCCAGGCCGACGAGAACACCAGCAAGCCGTGAATCGGCTTCTGGTTCCCGTCGCGCCGCCAGTTCTTGAGGTCCGGGTTGAGCAGGTACTTCTTGCCATTGGCGTAGAAGGCGTCCTGGTCCAGCCGGTTGGCCCAGGGGGCCAGGAAGGGGTTGCCGGCCTGAACCGGCTTGGCCTTGAACTCGGCGAGGCTGGCAAAGGGCGCCCAGAAGACGTTCTTGCCCTTGACCGTCATTTCGTAGGCCAGGTTGCCGATGGAGGGAACGATCGAGACCCGGGTCTGGCGGGCGGCGTCCGCCAGACGGATCACTTCGACCCCATCCACGACCATCCTCTCGGCGGTGTAGTTCTGAGCGTGGGACACGGCGATGACCACGAACGTTAGCAGCAGCGCGGTTCTCATGATTTGTCTTCCATTGTAGACCGGCGGCCCAAGCCTCCGCCGCGATCCTGCTACAATTCGAGGTTCATGGCGCGCGTTTCGGTGTTTGCCACCTGCATCATCGACCAGTTGTTTCCGCAGGTGGGAATGGCCATGTGCCAGGTGCTGGAGCGCATCGGCTATGAAGTGGATTTCCCGGAGGAGCAGACCTGCTGCGGGCAGCCGGCCTTCAACACCGGCTACCGGGACGAGGCGCGGCAGGTGGCGCGGCACTTCCTGAAGGTCTTCCGCGGCGCCGACTACATCGTGGTGCCCTCGGGCTCCTGCACCGCGATGATCACGCACCACTACCCGGAGCTATTCGCGCGCGAGTCGCCCCTGCTCGCGGAAACCGAGCGCCTGCTGCCCAGAATCCGGGAGTTCTCGACGTTCCTGCTGGAGGTGGCGCGGGTCGAGGACGTGGGGGCGCGCTTCGACGGGGTGGTGACGTTCCACGACAGTTGCCACGGCCTGCGCGAGCTGGGGATCAAGCAGGGCCCACGGCGCCTGCTGGCCCAGGTGCGCGGGCTGACCCTGCGCGAGATGGAGCCCCCCGAGGAGTGCTGCGGCTTCGGCGGCACCTTCGCGGTGAAGTTCCCCGAGGTGTCGGGCGGGATGGCGCGCGCGGAGATCGAGGCTATCCAGAAGACGGGCGCCGAGGCCGTGGTGGGCATCGATTCCAGTTGCCTGCTGCACCTCGGCGGGGTGCTGGCGCGGGCCGGGCTGGACATACGGACCCTGCACCTGGCCGAGGTGCTGGCCGGGCAGTAGGCGAGGCGCATGGGCGGCACGTACCAGGAACAGATCCGCACGACGCTCCAGGATCCCCGGTTGCAGTCGGCCATCTACGCGGCATCGGGCCGCCTGATGGATCACCGCCGCCACGCCATCGCTCCCGAGGAGCTGCCCGATTTTCAGGAACTGCGCGCCCAGGCCCGCCTGATCAAGCAGCACACGCTCGATAACCTGGACTACTACCTCGAACAGTTCGAGCAGCAGGTCACCGCTCGCGGCGGCCAGCTTGTCTGGGCGCGGGACGGCCAGGACGTGGCCGAGTTCGTCGTCGATCTGGCGCGCCGCAAGCAGGCCCGGCTGATCGTGAAGTCCAAGTCGATGACCACCGAGGAAATCGACTTGCGGGAGCGGCTCGAACCCGCGGGCCTGGAGACCGTCGAGACGGACCTGGGCGAGTACATTCTGCAACTGGCCGGCGAGCGCCCCTCTCACATCGTGGCGCCCGCGCTGCACAAGACCCGCGAGGATGTGGGCGAGCTCTTCAGCCGGCGGCTGGGCGTCCCCTACGAGCACGAGCCCGCCCGGCTGACCAAGATCGCCCGCGCCGTGCTGCGGGAGAAATTCCTCGCCGCCGACCTCGGCATGACGGGCGCCAACTTCCTGGTAGCCGATTCCGGCGCCGTAGTGCTGGTGGAAAACGAGGGCAACGCGCGGCTGAGCACCTCGGCGCCCAGGATCCACGTGGCGGTGGCCGGCCTCGAGAAGTTGATTCCCCGCGCCCAGGACCTGGCGGTGTTTCTGAAGCTGCTGGGCCGCAGCGCCACCGGCCAGGCCCTGACCGTGTACACCTCGTTTCTATCCGGCCCGCGCCGCGCCGAGGAGATCGACGGTCCGGACGAGTTCTATGTAGTCCTTCTGGACAACGGGCGGAGCAAGCTGCTGGCCGACGGCGACAAGCGCCAGTCGCTCTACTGCATCCGCTGCGGCGCCTGCCTGAGCCACTGCCCGGTGTACCGCAAGATCGGCGGCCACAGCTACCCGTGGGTGTACTCCGGGCCGATCGGCGCCGTCATCACGCCGCAGTTCCAGGGCCTGACGGAGGCCGCCTGGCTGCCCTTCGCCTCGAGCCTGTGCGGGGCCTGCGGGGAGGTTTGCCCGGTCAAGATCGAGCTGCCCAAGCTGCTGCTGGAGCTGCGCTCGGAGATCCAGCGGGCGCGCTCGCGCCAGGGCGAAAACCGCTGGGAGAAGCTGGCGTTCCGGGCCTGGGCCTGGGTGATGCGCCACCCGCGGATCTACGAAATGCTGGGGATGATGGCCGCGGCGGCGATGCCGGGCGCGGAGGCGGGCGGCTGGCTGGAGCGGTTGCCCAAGTGGGTGAGGCGCGGGCCGCTCCAGGCCTGGATCAGCCAGCGGGAGCTGCCTCCGCTGCCGGAGCACAGCTTCCGCCAGCTGTGGCGGCAGCGCGTGAGGACGGGGGGAAGCTGATGCCTCGGGAACACATCCTGCACAAAGTGCGCACGGCCCTGGGGCGCAGCGTGGGCCAGGCGGCCGAGCCGGCGCCAGCGCCGCGACTGAGAATCCCGGAGGCGGACCCGGAGACCGGCCTGCGCAGTTTCTTCCGGCGGATCGAGGACCTCGCGGGCCAGACCTATCGCGCAGGGACGCCGGAGCAGGCCCGCGCCTACGTCGAGCGCGTGGTGGCGGGCCGGCCGGCGGTGGCCTCGAATGCGCCGTTCCTGCGCGCCTGCGGCATTACGGAGCTGGCCTCCGTGCGGACGGGCTTGGCGGACGCGGCCGAGTTGCGCGTCGCCTGCGCGGCGGCGGATTTCGGGATCACCAGCGCCGACTACGCGCTGGCGGACACGGGCACGCTGGTGATGCTGTCGTCGAGAGAGGAAGCGCGGCTGGTGTCGCTGCTGCCGCCGGTGCACCTGGCGGTGGTGGCGCGCGACCGGCTCCTGACCAGTCTGGACGAGCTGTTCACCCTGCTGCCGCAGCCCGCCGAGCAGACCAGCTCGATGGTGCTGATCACCGGCCCCAGCCGCACCGCGGACATCGAGCAGATCCTGGTGCGGGGTGTACACGGGCCGGGGGAGATACACGTCATTGTAGTTTGGCCGGATGATTGAACCAAGGGACGGAGGACATCGCATGAAACGCTGGATTTGGGCATTCCTGCTGCTGGGCGCGTCGGCGGCTTGGGCGCAACTGGGCGAGCTGTCGCTCAGCGTGGGCAGGTCGAGCATGCGCAACGGCAGCCTCGGCACGCTCGACAACGTGGAATTGGAGACCACCACCGACGTGCGCATAGGGTTCCGCTTCACCGTGAATGCCTGGACCCACATGGGCCACGAATTCGGTTACGCCTACAATCATGGGAAGCTGCGGCTCCACACCACGCCGCGCGAAGAGGTGGGCATGCCGATTCACCAGGGCTTCTACAACTTCCTGGTCTACGCCACGCCGGAGGGCTCCAAGGTGCGGCCGTTCGCGGCCGGGGGCGTGCATTTCAGCACGTTCTATCCGCCCGGCACCGGCGTGTTCTCCGGCAACGGCATCACCAAGTTCGGGGTGAACTACGGCGGGGGAATCAAGGTGCGGATCAGCACGACGCTGATGCTGCGGCTGGATGTCCGGGACTACGCCCAGGGCAAGCCGGACATGTACGGGCAGGAGAACCTCAAGGGGTGGCTCCACCAGTTGGAGACCTCGGCGGGCGTGGCCTTCGTGTTCTGAGGGGTTGGTGAGACAACACAGACACGAATGCCTGTGCCACCGGTGGCACAGACTTTCCAGTCTGTGTGGCAGAAAAACGCTTGCCGCGCGGCGCGTTTGGATACACACTTGAGTTTCAAGGAGGAGTCCTGAGTTGAAGTTCTCCGACACGCTCGCGCTGGGGGAGCCGACGGAGCGGTGGAGAACGGCGGATGCCGCCGAGCTCTACGACGTGGCTAGCTGGGGCAAGGGGTATTTCTCCGTCGGGACGAACGGGCATCTGTGGGTGCACCCCTCGCGGGACCCGGCGCGCGGCATCGACCTGAAGGAACTGGTGGACACGCTGCTGCTGCGCGGAATCTCCTTGCCCATCCTGGTGCGCTTCGGGGAGATCCTGCGGCAGCGGCTGGGCGAGATCCACCAGGCTTTCCAGAACGCCATCGCCGAGCACAGCTACCGCGGCGAGTACCGCTGCATCTACCCCATCAAGGTCAACCAGCAGCGCCAGGTGGTGGAGGAGGTCTTCCGCTTCGGGCAGGCCCACAAGGACGGCCTGGAGGCGGGCTCGAAGCCCGAGCTGCTGGCCGTGCTGGCGGTGGCGGACAACGAGACGCCCATCATCTGCAACGGCTTCAAGGACGACGAGTACATCGAGA
>CAZIRH010000157.1:0-9953 GCA_964541065.1 uncultured Solibacteraceae bacterium | reverse complement strand
CAGGCTCGCCAGAACCGGGATGGCGGAGACGAGGCGCAACCGCGCCGCCGCTTGACAGGCGGCCTGCCGGACCACCGCGCTCTCCTGCTCGAGAGCCCGCAGGACTTCCGCGGCGCGGTCCCACTCCACAGCCACATAGGGAAGGATGCGGAACGCCTGCGCCCGCACTGTCGGGTCCGCGTGCCGGAGCCAAGGTAGCGGGTCGGGCAGGGGGACCGCTTTGCCCGAGGCTTCCACGGATGCCACCACCGCCCGGATGCGGTCCGGCTGGCCCGGGGCGGGCTGGGCCAGCGCTTCTTCGATCAAGATCGGTTCGCCGCCTTCCGGTCGCGGCGGCCTTGCATCCGCCGCAGGTGCCAGCCGCGAAAGCCGCTCTCGCGCGGAACCGGTCACGCATTCCAGCATCTCCCCCCAGCGCCGGTCGAACCGCCGCGGATGCCGCCGCCTGAGCTGTTCGACTTCCGCGACGCATTCCTCCCCGGCTGCGTAGCGGGCCAGGGCCTCGCGGATGGCGTCATCCATGCGGGGTCTCCACACCATCCTGGCGGCCTCCCTCACTCCATCTCAGGCCCGCGCGGCCTGGACCGGGGATGCGCTGTGCCTGCTCTGAGCCCCCAGCAGCCTGCGCACCCGCGCCACGAGTTCCAGCGGGCCGAAAGGCTTGACCACGTAATCGGCCGCGCCCAGCCCGAATCCCCGCAGCACGTCGGCCTCCTGCTGCCGCGCTGACAGCAGAACCACCGGGATGTCCCTGGTCTCGGGGTCGCGCTTGAGCTTGGCGAGCACCTCGAAGCCGTCCACCGCGGGCAGGTTGATGTCAAGAACCAGCAGGCTGGGACGGAGCGTTCTGGTCATCTCCAGCGCTTGCGCGCCGTCCAGGGCCGTGTCGCACGGCAGGCCGTAGTTGTTCATGGTGGCCGATACCAGGGCCACTACCGCAGGGTCGTCATCGGCCACCAGTACCCGGGCCTGCCTGCGCTCGCCAGCGACCGCCGCCGGCTCGGGGGCCGGCGCGCGCCGCAGGATCCGGGCCGCCCGCAGCAACGCCTCCTCCAGCGACCAGGGAGCCAGCAGGAAATCGGCCGCGCGCTTGCGAACGACAGCGCCGGCGCGAAACAGCAGCTCGCGCGAACCCACCACCAGCAGGGGTCTGACCTTGGCCGCCAGAGCCTCGGCCTCGAGCCAGGAGGAATGGCTGGCCTGCGCTTCCAGCAACAGAATGATCAGGTCGGTCGAGGCCAGCGCCGGGGAGTGGGGCGCCGCCGCCTCCAGGGAGAGAACTTGAGGCACGGCTCCGGCCCGCTCCAGCGCGCGGCTCAGAACTGTCGCCTCCGGCGGCGCGAAGCCCACCAGGACCACCTGCTTGCGCTGGAGACACTCCATCACCTCCGCCGAGGCCGCCAGCGCCGTCCATGCCGCCCGGGCTGCATCGGCGAACAGCTCGTGGATCTGCTCCAGTGGCGCCCGCAGCGCTCCGCTGGGCTCCTCAAAGGGCCGTTCGCAGAGCTTCTCCAGCTCGTAGGCGCGCTGGCTGATCTGCGGGAACCCCAGCGTGCCGCCTACCCCCGCCCAGCGGTGGGTCAGTTGCCGGAGGGCAACCGGATCGAAGCCCGACTCGAGGGCTTCCAGCATCACCCGGCACTCTTCCCCACCCTCGTTGAGAAACCGGCTCCGCATTTCGGCCAGCCACTCGGCGTCTTGCGCACACGCCGGGGGCGCACCTTCCTGCAAGCTGGCTTGAATGGCTTCGATGATCTCGCGGCAGTCCGGCGTCCGGGGCACGAACGCGCTGGCTCCCATCTCCAGCGCCAGCAGGCGGTCGTCTTCTTCGATGTTGGCCGAGGAGATCAGCACCACCGGAACGGCGCCCAGCTCCGGGTCGCGTCGCAGCGTGCGGCACAGCCGGAAGCCGTCGAGGCGCGGCATCAGCACGTCGCTCACCACCAGGTCCGGCCTCTGGGTGCGGGTGCGTTCCAGCGCCTCGACCCCGTCCGCCACCGCGACCACCTGATACCCCATCTGGGTAAGCCGGATCCCCAGCAGCTTGCGCTCCACGGGGTTGTCTTCCGCGAGCAGGATAGTAAGAACCTGGCCGGCCATGGGCTGCTTTCTGATCGTCCGCCCAGCGGCTTTCCTTTAGCTGCGGCGCCCCGGCCGTCGCCGGGAAAAGCCCCTAGCGTGCGAGATCCCGTTCGACCTCTGCCAGGGACTCCCGCTCGAGGAGCTTCTGCGCGCCCGCCGGTACGATGCGCCAGTTGCCGCTGGCCCGCGCCGGGAGCTGCTTGCGCTCCAGGTAGTAGGAAATGATCAGGTCGCGCACATCGCGGGAGGACCGCCACAGAATCCTGGCCCCACGGAACATACTGTAGCCGCCGCTCCCCCCGGCCCGGTAGCTGTTGACCGCGAGGCGCAGCTTCTGATCCATCGCCAGGGGCCGCCCGCGGTGACGCAGATTGACGATGCGCTGGCCCTCCGGACGGGTCAGGTCAATCTCGTAGTCCACCCCCTCGGCCATCTCATAGTTGAACCCGGGGATGCCTCGTTTGAGCAGCGGCCCGTGCGAGCAGGCCGCATCGGGGCAGGAGCGGAAAAAGCGCGCGGCGTTCTCGAGCGCGTCCTTCACCATGCGGCCGTCGCCCGCCAGGGCGTACAGCTCGTTCTCGTAGATGTACAGCGCGGCAATCTGGCGGATGGTCACCGGCCCCTTGGGCACCTCGACGCGCGGGTTGAACAGCGCCGTGAAGGACACGTCCGCCTGGGCGTAGTGCAGTTGCACCTGGTGAACGGCGTCCACCAGCGGCGAGTCCATGATCCTGCCCAACCGCCCGTTCATCGCCGCGGCCGACTCGGCCACCGGCGTATCGAGGTAGCGCTGAGCCAGCTCGTGATAGGGCTGCGCCAGCTTCAGCACCCCCGCCTCCGCGGGGACCTTCCCGGAGACGCGCAGCAGCCGGCTGCTCTTCTCGAGCACCTTCCAGCCGCCGCCCGGCCGGCTGTCAAGCAAAAAATCCAGCCGGGCCAGCGACATGCCCCAGTTCCTGGGCTGCACCAGCAGAACGTCGCCGACCTGCTGGCTCGCCACCTCATGGTGAGTGTGCCCGAAAACCACGGCATCCACTCCGTGCAACGACTGCGCGAGGGGCCGCTCCACCCCGTCGTGCACCGCCAGCACCACCAGGTCAGGCCGGTGCTTTCGCCGCAGTTCGGGGAGCACGCGCCCCAGGGCCTTTCGGAGGGGCTCGGAGCGGTAGCCGCGGTAGTGCTCCGCCGGCTCCCATTTCGGGATGTCCGGAGTGGTCAGGCCCACCACCGCCACTCGGACTCCGTCGAGCGTCTCGACGATGTAAGGCTCGAAGCCCTGGACCTTCGCCCCGGGCGTCACCAGCGTGTTGACCGATAGCCACGGAAACTGCGCCTCCGCCCGCGCGCGCTCCAGATTCTTGAGGCCGAAGTTGAACTCGTGATTGCCCAGCACCATGGCCCGGTAGCCCAGCCGGTTCATCACCAGCATCATGGGATCGCCGCGCAAGGGCTGGCCGGCAAAGCGCAGGCCCAGGGGCAGGCTGCCGCGGCTCACGTAGTGCTGGTACACCGCCTCCAGGGGCGTGCCCTGGATGGTGTCGCCGCAGTCAATGAGCAGGCTGTTGGCCTGCTCGCTCCTGACGGCCTGGATGAGCGTCGCGATCTTGGCCAGACCCCGCTCGGCAGGCTCGCCCGTGAAGTAGTCGATGGGGTAGAGGTTGCCGTGCAGGTCCGTGGTGACCACCAGCGTAATGGCGACTTGCCGGGCCCAGGCGCCGGGCACCCCCTGGGTGGCCGCCAGCAGCGCCAGGATCAGTCCGAACCGATGCATACGACAGAGCTTTCAGTATAAACTGGCGGTCATGAGACCCTATTTGAGCTTGCTCGCACTGGGCCTGCTGGCCCTCTCGATGGCGGCGCTGGCGCCGCCCGCGCAGGCCTCGGAGCGCGAACCCGGCTTGTACGCCACCATGACCACCAGCCTGGGGACCATCGTGCTGAGACTGTTCGAGAAGGAATCGCCCATCACGGTGAGGAACTTCGTACACCTGGCCATGGGCCGCAAAGCCTGGCCGGATCCGCAGACCGGGCAGCAAGTGAGGCGGCCGCTCTACAACGGGCTGACCTTCCACCGGGTGATCCCCGGTTTCATGATCCAGGGCGGCGACCCGCGCGGCGACGGTACCGGCGGCACCACGCCCATCAGGGACGAATTCCATCCCTCACTCAAGTTCGATGTCCCCGGGCGGCTGGCCATGGCCAACGCCGGCCCCAACACGGGCAGTTGCCAGTTCTTCATCACCGAGGCGCCGACGCCGGAGCTGAACGGGCAGCACGCCATCTTCGGGCAAGTGCTTGCGGGGCAGGACGTGGTACGCAAGATCGCACGCACACCGCGTGATCCCAATAACGACAAGCCCCGCACGCCCGTCGTCATCCAGAGCGTGACCTTCCAGCGGGAAGGCCCCGCGCCGCCGGATGACGTGCTCGCCCCGCCCGCGCCCAAGAAGTCACCACCGGCCCAGGACTGACCCGGCGGCCGTGCGCCGGCGCCGGGACCGGTGAGGGCCCGCATGCAGCCATCCGATCACACTCCTGGCGCGCAGCAGGCCGCCGATCCGCTCCTCGGCCGGCGCCTGGGGGCCTACCGGCTCGTGAGCTGGCTGGGCGAGGGCGGCATGGGCGCCGTCTACCTGGCCGAGCGCGAAGGAGAGTTCCGCCGTCGCGTGGCGGTGAAGCTGGTGCGCAGCTCGCTGGCCACCCCTGAGGTGCTGGCCCGCTTCCACCGGGAGCGCCAGACCCTGGCCGCGCTCGCGCACCCTAACATCGTCACCCTGCTCGATGGCGGCGCCACCGAGGACGGCACGCCCTACCTCGTCATGGAGCACGTCGAGGGCGCGCGTATCGATGAATACTGCCAGCAGCGTGGCCTCACCCTGCCGCAGCGGCTGCGGCTGTTCCTGGTAGTGTGCGCCGGGGTGCAGTACGCCCACCAGAACCTCATCGTTCACTGCGACCTCAAGCCCGGCAACATTCTGGTGACTGCCGACGGTGCGCCCAAGCTCCTGGATTTCGGCATCGCCAAGCTGCTCGCCGCCCAAGCGTACGACTGGACCGGCCAAGTAACCGAGGCGGGCCTCCGCCCGTTCACTCCGGACTTCGCCAGCCCAGAGCAATTGCGCGGCGAACCCGTCACTACGGCCACCGATGTCTACGCCCTGGCCGTCATCCTCTACCTGCTGCTCACGGGCTCCTCACCGCACCGTCTCACCACGCGCTCGCCCGCCGAGTTGGTCCACGTGATCTGCCAGCAGGAGCCTCAACCGCCCAGCGCGCTCGTTCCCTCGGACCACCCCGAGAAACTCCGCCAGCGGCTGGAAGGCGACCTGGACGCCATTCTGCTCAAAGCGCTGCGCAAGCTGCCGCAGGAACGCTACGCCTCGGTCGAGCACTTCGCCGAAGACATCCGTCGGCACCTGGAGGGCCGGCCGGTAGCGGCGCGCAAAGGCACCTGGCGCTACCGCGCCGCGAAGTACCTCCGGCGGAACAAGGTGGCCGTGGCTGCCGGAGCGCTGGCCGGGCTGGCGGTGCTGGGCGGGGTGATCGGCGTGGCCTGGCAGGGCAGCGTGGCGCTGGCCGCCAAGGCGCGCGCCGAGCGGCGTTTCCTGGATGTCCGCCGGCTGACCCACTTCCTACTGTTCGACTTCCACGACGCTGTGCAGAGGCTGCCCGGCTCCACCCCGGTGCAGGAGATGCTGGTCCAGCGTGCGCTCGTCTATCTGGATGGCCTGGCCAACGAGGCCGCCGGGGATCCGGGTCTCCAGTTGGAGCTCGCCGAGGCCTACGTCAAGTTCGGTGACGTGCAGGGTAACCCCTACCAGCCCAACCTGGGCGACACCGCCGGCGCTCTGGTCAGCTACCGCAAGGCCCTGGCGATGGCCGAGCCGCTGGCGCGCGCGGATCCCGGCAACCCCCGCGCCGCCCGAGCCCTGGCCCGCGCGCACTCCCACATGGGTGACGTTTTCTTCCTGAACCGGAGGCTGAACGAGGCCACCGATCAGGCCCGCCGCGCCGTCGCCATCCTCGAGGCCCTCGTCCGGAGCCAGCCGCGCGACTCTGAAGCGCGCATGGATCTGGCCGGCGCCCTCGAAGGGCTGGGCGACCAGCTCGCCAAGGGCCTCAGCGACTCGCGCGGCGCCATGGAGAATTTCCGCAAGTCGCTGGCTCAATGGGAGGCGACTCTCCGGCTGGACACGCAAAACCTCCGCGCCCGGCGCGCCTCGGCCGGTCTGAACATGAAGATCGCCGACCTCGAGTTCCAGACCAACCCCCGCGGCGCTCTGGAGACCCTGCGGAAGGCCCTCGCCGTGGTCGGGGCCCTGCCGGCCAGCGAGCGCGGCACGGTCGCTTCGCGCCGCCTCGAAGCCAGCCTGCTCCGTCGCATCGGAGATTGCCTCTGGGAGCTGGACAACGCCAAGGGCGCGTTGGAAAGCTATCGCCGTGCCGTGGAAGACTTCGCGGCCCTGGCGGCGCTCGATCCCACCAACAGCCGCGCGCAGTTCGACCTGGTGGCCGCGCTGAACGACCTCGGGCAGGCTCTGGAAACCTCCGGGGATGTGGCGGGCGCGCTCCGCAACTACGGCCAGGTAGCGGACACGCTGGAGAAGCTGCTCCGCAACGACCCCGCCGGCACGACCTGGCGAACCCACCTGGCCGAGATCCTGGTGCGGATTGCCGGGCTGCTGGAAAAGACCGGGCAGCCCGCCGAGGCGCGCCGCCAGGCCGAGCGCGGCCTGCACGCCGCCCGCGAGGTGGCTGAGAATCCCAGCACGCCGGCCAGCGAGCTGACGCGCGCCGCGCGCTTGCTGGTCACCTCCAGCCCGGCCGCTCTGCGCGATCCTCTAGCCGCCGTGCGCTACGCGCAACGCGCGGTCATGCTGACCCGGGCGCAGGATGCCTACGCGCTGGATACGCTGGCCGAAGCCTATATCCAGAGCGGCGGCACCGAGGCCGCGCGCCAGACCATCCAGCAAGGCCTGGCCCTGGTCCCCGAAACCGGCGGCCAGAAGCCCTGGCTGCGCCGCCTGCTGGAAGCCAAGCTGGCGCGCCTCGAGGGCCGCAAGGACTGAGCGGCTTCGCCTGCCATAGTATACTGGCTGGATTAGTCTGGGTGAGCCGCATGGCAGTCCCGGAAGTCACCACACCCCCAAAGGCCAACACGGCCAGGCGTGGCGCCCTGATCGGCCTGCTCTTCGCTGCGGTGGGCTGCTGGGCCGTCAATGCGCTGGTGTTCCACAGCGATCTGTATCTGCTCATGCTCGAACCCGACTCCTCCGCCGGGATTCTCGAGAGGGTGTTCCGCGATGAACGCGCCCGCCCGAAGGAGGGCGCCCGCCAAGTGCTGATGCTGGGCGACTCGCGCATGGCTGCCTTCCTGCCGTGGCTCAGCGACCGCCTCACCGCCGGCACCAGCTACGTGTTCGCACGGGCCTCGGCCCCCGGCTCCACGCCGCGTTGCTGGCACTATCTGTTGCGCGACCTGGACCCCTCCACACGTCAGTACGCTGCCATCGTCTTCGGCGTCGAAAGCTTCGACGACTTCGACACACACGAAGTCATGGCCAGCCGCTTGCAGGATCTGCACATGTTGGCCGGGCGCCTCCGTCTGAGCGACCTGGCCGTTTTTCCGTGGTCCTACCCGACCTGGTCCGGCCGCTGGCAGGCCGCGCGCGGAATCCTCTTCCGCGGAGTCGTCTTTCAGCGCGACTTCCAGGAGCTCTTGCTCGACCCGGTAGGGCGCTTTCAGAAGGCCCAGGAGAGCCGACGCGACTCGGCGCACTGGGCCTACAGCTACACTGGGGATCCCGACAACCTGGCCGGGCTGAAAGTGGACTGGGCCGCGCATAAGGTGGAGATGCCCCCGGGCACGAGCGATAGGTTGCGCCGCCTGGTTCAGGATGCCTTCTTCTGGGACCCGCCGCAGACCGGACTCTATTCGGCCTACCGCCGCCTCTGGCTCGGCCGGATCGTGCAGCGCTACCGCGGCTCCCCCACGCGCCTGATCTTCGCGCGCTTGCCGCGCGGACCCGTGCCACCTCCCGTGCTCCCGTCGCCCAAGGGCGCTGCCATCCGCGAGTTGGCATCGTCGCCGCACGTCCTGCTGGTGCACGAGCAGGCCCTCGAGTTCCTGGAGCGCCCCGAGTACTTCCGCGATCCGTACCACCTGAATGGACCCGGCGGCGAGCAGCTCACGCGCACCCTGGTGCGCCTGACGCTGGAGATCCTGGGGCAGCGCGTCCCTGCCTCCGTCGGAGGTTGACGCCCCAGGATGCTGTTCAGCACCGTCGAGTTCTTCCTGTTTCTGGCCGTCGCGCTGGCGTCCTTCTACGCCTCGCCGCCACGTGGGCGGCGCTGGATCCTGCTCGCCGCCAGCTACTTCTTCTACGCGAGCTGGAACTGGCGGTTTATCCCTCTGCTGCTGGCCCTCACGGCCATCGACTACGCCGCGGCGCTGTGGATGGTGCGCCTGGCGGACAACCGCCGCAAGCTCGCACTGGTGGTGAGCCTCGCCGCCAACATCGGGTTCCTGGGCTTCTTCAAGTACTACAACTTCTTCGCCTCGAACGTCGCTGGGCTGCTGGGCCGGCCGTCCCAGGCGTTTTTCGTGAACATCGTCCTGCCGCTCGGCATCAGCTTCCACACCTTCCAGAGCATGGCCTATGTCATTGACGTGTACCGCCGCGAGCAAGAGCCCATCCGCTCGCCCGTGGACTACGCGGTGTTCATCTCGTTCTTCCCGCAACTGGTCGCCGGACCCATTGTGCGGGCGCACCAGTTCTTCCGCGATTTCTTCGGCTGGCGCGCGCCCACGGGCCAGGACGTGCAGGGCGGCATCCTCCTGGTGATGCTGGGCCTGACCAAGAAGATGGCTTTGGCCGACCCGTTCGCCCAGGTCTCCGACGCCTACTTCGCCTCCGTGGGCGCCCATCCCGGCTGGATCCCCGCCTGGAGCGGCGTCTTCGCCTTCGGCATGCAGGTCTACTTCGATTTCTCCGGCTACTCGGACATGGCCATCGGGATGGCCCGCCTGCTCGGCTTCCATTTCCCCATCAACTTCCGTCGCCCGTACCTGGCCGACAGCATCACCGAGTACTGGCGCCGCTGGCACTTGACACTGTCGCGCTGGCTCCGCGACTACGTCTACATTCCCCTGGGTGGTAACCGCCGGGGCCGCCTTATCCAGTACCGCAATCTGTTCCTCACCATGCTTCTCTGCGGGTTCTGGCACGGCGCGGACTGGAACCGCGTGCTGTGGGGCGGCTACCAAGGCCTGCTCATGGTTGCCGAGCGGCTGCCCGACGGCAAAGCCCCCCAGTTTCGCCCCCGCTCTCCGCTGTTCCCGTTGCGCTGGCTGTGGGCCTTCGGCATGACCCTGGTGGGCTACGCCCTCTTTCGCGCCTCATCGCTGGCCGACGCCGGGACCGTCCTGCGCGAGATGTTCACGGGTGCGGCCGGCGCGCAGATCCTCAAAGCGTGGCACTGGGGCCTGGTGGGCCTGGCCCTTCTCGCCGCCGTCTTCGAGGAGCGTCACGAGTGGTTCGACCGCCTCGAACGCGGCCCCCAGTGGGCCTACGCCGGCGTGCTGGTCGCCCTCTTTCTGTGCCTGGAAGTCTTCGCCGTCACCGAGGCCCAGATTCCCTTCGTGTACTTCCAGTTCTGACCTGCTCGCGACGCCGGGGGCACAGCGGGGACGGCCCGCCCGTCTCCTGTGAGAGCAGATCAGCCGTCCAGCTCTATCTCCTGGTGCTGCATTCCGCCGTAGGGGTACACGGCTACGCGCGCATCTCCCCTGTGGCGCGACTGGAGGATCCTGACGACCTCCGCCCACTCGGTGGCGAAATGCGTGCCCGGCCCGTACATGTTCATCTGCT